>NZ_JBFUIN010000022.1:0-31297 GCF_056401855.1 Bacillus sp. P4_D3 | reverse complement strand
TTAACTACTTCTGGAACACCGACTTCTTTTTGCAAGAAGTTTTTCTCAATGAAGCGGACATCTGTTTCGTCCACTACACCATCTTGGTTGATGTCTTGCGGCACGATGGATGCATCCTTCTTACCGTATACATCTACTACACTTTGCATATCGCGAATATCAATCAATCTATCACCATTCACGTCCCCTGCAAGACTTTTAGCACCTAATCTAACATGTTGCCCGCGCATTTCACCGTTTACAGAATATCCAGGAATGAATTTCCTCATCGATTTGAGATGTCCCGGAATATCGAAAACAACTGTGTATGCTTCAGTAGAAGCTGGGATACCATGAATAGTGTAGAATCCTCTCTCATCAATTGTTCCCTTATATTTTTTACCACTTGGGGACAGCACATATACTTGGGCACCGATTTTTGTATAATCCGCTTTTCTCAAATACTGAGCGTTCTCAGTCCCAATCAAAAATGCTTCTGGTAGGATAGAACCCTGCGCTCTCGAATGCGTTGGAATGATATTAAAGGTTTCTGTTCTGAAATAAGGAATGGCAGTAGCTGCTGTTTGTCCCGCTTTCATATAAGACGCCTGTTGTACATTAAATCCGATAACATTATCGAAATATGCATCACTTACTAATTTAAACGTTACATCAAGAAAAGGCATATCTCCATCCATACCGCTGAATGAATTCCCTTTCATAGATGCGCCGACCTTCACTGTATTAGTGTGAGTTCCTTCTGTCACCATAGGTTCTTGCAACGATACTTCCAATCCCTTGTCCTTCGCATACTCGCTTGCCGCATTGTTCAATTTCACATTCTCAAACTTAAACAAATCTTTTATGAATTCGACATTAAATTCTCCAGATGCAAGCTGCTTCACATTATTGAGACTCAGTGTCATCGTAACGTTATCGTCAACTTTTACATCTTTCTTATCATAACTAGAAGTCGTATATTCCGTACCTTCTTTTACGAAAACATAGTTTTGTTTCTCCATTGCCGTTGCCATATCAAACGTAGTCAAAGTCAAACGTAAAGGATTTGTTGCAATATCACTTTCCTCAATTCCAAATTTCACATCTCCGTTCGCTTGGACTGGGAAGAATCCATCTATGAATCCAGAATTTGCAGAGTAACCCATTGTGTTGGATGATTGATCATAGTTTAAGCCTTTTGATTTTAATACATCTACCGTCGAATCTTTAGCTGTTCCATGCAGCCATACCGCTTTTTGTCCATCCTCTACTGTAAACATGGAGTCATTGACCTCGATTACACCCGGTTTTTTGTCCATATTTACTTCCGGTGCTATATTATCCACGATAAGCGGATTGTCTACAACATACGATTTCCCTTCTTCATCGTGCGCAATCATTTCTAGTGTATAATCGCCTGCCGGAAGCTTCACAGGAAGATCGCCAATTGGTTTGGAAGGATCATTTGTAAATGGATAGACAGTACCACTGAATACTCCTAGAAGAAAAGTTTCTACATCTGTCTGTAATTTACTAGTATTCGCTGTTCCTATAAAACCTACAGCTTTTCCTGTTTTACTGTCCTTAACAAGCACATCGATTGTTTTCATCGGGCTATTCAACTTCATTACTCCGTGAACCATAGGCTCTAAATATTGCCAGAAAGGTGTCGTATTTGTTACGGATGGTTTAGTCGTTTTTATATATTCAAATCCTTTTTCCGTCACCATGACAGCGAATGGAATTTGATACGTTTCCGCCGGATTGTTCGCATTAGTCACATGGATATATCCTTCGTATCTGCCTGTCTTAGCGCTAGCAGGAATCGTAATTTTCGGCTCCAGCTCCTGTGATTGTCCGCTTGCTACTGTAATGGATGCCGGTACCTCAACTTGTACACCATTCTTCACTGCATCTTGAATACCTGTACGTTCATCGTGATACTCCACTTCTACTTTAAAGGATTTTTCTTCTTTGCCGTTGTTTTGGACATTTACTTTTTTGCTTACCTCAATTGGTTTATCATCTTGCTTAAAATGTCTGCCAAACATAATAGAGCCTGTTTGTTCGTCAATTTCAACAATATTCCCGTTCTCAATATTTTTTGTTTTGTCCAATACTTTGATAGATGTGTCCGTATGAACAGCTTGATACGCGTCAATACGCCCCGCACCCACTTCGTATACAGAATTCTTGCCATTCAAATCATCGGATGTATTCATAAGAGCCGCTTTTACATCGAAAGGAGTATATTCTGGATGCTCCTGCAGGATCAATGCAGCTGTACCCGCTACGTGAGGAGACGCCATAGAAGTACCAGACAAGCGTACATATGCATTGCCGTAATTTATACCGTCCTGCGGATCATTGATGTATTCCGGTGCAGTAGAGAAAACCGACACACCAGGAGCGACTACATCTGGCTTAATGTCATAATTCCCATTTACCGGCCCACGGGAGCTGAAATCAGCTAAGTGATCCCCTTCCGTTTTTGTATTGCTCAGCGTCTCGAATTTGAAAGATACTTCACCTAGCGCCTTTAACCGTTCGCCATCTGCTTTTGACAGACGGAAAGATGGAATAAGGCCTACCCCCTCACCTAAGTAGGCAGATATTTGTCCGTCAGCATTGTTATATACGATAACCGCTTTTGCTCCAGCACTTTTTGCATTTTTAATTTTTTCATCAAACGTAATTTCTCCGCGCTGAATTAACGCAATTTTTCCGTTAAGATCTTTCCCCGTAAAATCAGCTGGTTTACCAAGTCCCGCAAATACAATTGGTAACGATTGTCCCCCAAAATCTTCTAACTTATCAGGAAAATCTTTACCTAATAGCTGCATATTTTCAAATTTTTCGTTAGATACACTTGCGCTGAATGTAGGAATAGACATGGCAGCATCACTTGCCCCTACTGAAATAC
Organism: Bacillus sp. P4_D3; assembly: GCF_056401855.1. Taxonomy (NCBI): domain Bacteria; kingdom Bacillati; phylum Bacillota; class Bacilli; order Caryophanales; family Bacillaceae; genus Bacillus; species Bacillus sp. P4_D3. The sequence continues at coordinate 28,395 of NZ_JBFUIN010000022.1, read as the reverse complement.
CAAGAGCTGCCGTTCCCGGGGAACCAAGCGTTTTTTCGTTTGGCCCGGCGTTACCTGCGGCAACAACTGTTACCACACCTGAAAGCATAGCGTTATTTGTCGCGACAGAAGTAGCATATAACGGATCGTTAGTCTGCGCACCAAGTGACATATTGATAACGTCCATACCATCTGCAATCGCTTTATCTATTCCAGCAAGAATTCCTGCTGTATTACCTCCGCCCCAAGGACCTAATACTCTATAAGCATATAAATCTACATCAGGTGCTACACCTTTCACAGCATAATCCGCATTGTTTTTCTTTTGAGCTGCAATCGTTCCTGCTACATGTGTACCATGGTTTGTATAATACACATAGCCAGGAGATGTTGGCTTACCAGCTTTTATCCAGTCCTCGTATGTCGTTTCCATCGGATCTGCATCGTTATCTACAAAATCATATCCGCCTTTATAGGCACCTTTTAAGTCAGGATGATTATAGTCAACACCTGTATCAAGAACGCCGACTTTAATCTCTTTACCTGTAATGTTTTCTGCATGAAGCTTGTCCACGCCAATTTGCGGAATACTGTCCGCCATTTTCGGATCGATTGTTTCTTTTGTTTCTACCGGAGGTTCCACTTTTACCTCGTAATCTTTAAAGACACGTTTTACTACTCCAGATTGGATCAACTCCTGCACAGCCACACCAGGTAAAGTCATCGCTACGCCGTTGATCGCATTCTTATATTCTCGTGTAACCTTCACTTTTTTCGTATCGTAAGTGCCGGCATCCTTCTTCGATTTTAAGGATTCGACATGTTGTTTGAACACTTTATGCTCTTCATCCACTTTTGCTTGCGCAGTAGTAGTAGTTATTTTCTTCCCTTTCGCCGCTTGTTTCATCACTTCAATTTTTGCTGGAGCTTGATTGAATTCCACGATAACGTTAACTAATTCAGGACTATTAGAATCAATATCAGGTGAAATCGTAAAATTAGGACTTACATCTAGCTGTTCCAACGCTTTTCTTTGTTCTGGAGACAGATTCATTAGTACCTGTTCCGCATTATCAACTGGCTTCAATTCAACCGCACTTTCTGCCAATACGTTATACGGAATACCTTGTGACAATAGCATACCAGTAACTAAAGTTCCTGTAAGAACCCTCCCAAATTTCCCTCTCTTCATACAAGTTCCCCCATCTAAATTTATTTGTATTTGTAGTCATTGCATAACATAAATTTCCGAAGCTTTTAGACTACGACTCTACTTTCTTATCTTATTAAATTTAAACTTTTCTGAAAATTATCAAAAAGTAATATTTTTTTAGTTATTAGTTCTATACCGTATAGTACAAAAGAACTACCCCGCACTTTATTATTTTGAGTAAAATAATAAAACACAGGGTAGTTCTTTTAAATGATTTTCATTTAAGAAAATGGAACAAGCTGATTTCGCACGGCATATATGACTGCTTGTGAACGGCTTTTCACATTTAGTTTTCTGAAAATCTTATTTATATGGATTTTAACTGTCTTGTCACTGATATATAGAGCTTCAGCAATTTCCTTATTGCTAAAACCTTTGACCAATTCAAACAGTATTTCTTTTTCGCGCTCTGTTAGTTCATTTTCATTTGATTCTGATTTCGTTTGCTGATGATATGTAATCAACTTTTTAGTCATACGCGGATGAATCACAGAATCTCCTTGTAATACCATTCGGATTGCCGCCACTACCTGCTCGGATGATGAATCCTTCAGTAAATAACCGTCTGCACCTGCCCGAAGAGCAGCCATCAAGTATTCATCATGTTCATACATAGTCAATACGAGAACACGGCAGTTCGGATACTGATCTTTCACGAGTGATGTGGCCTCAATACCATTTTTCCCCGGCAAATTAATATCCATTAAAATACAATCAGGCCTACAATCTTCCACTTTCTTTACTACCTCATCCCCGGAAACAGCTTCTCCAACTACTCGCATATMAGATTCGAGTTCCAATATACTTCGAATTCCATCACGCAAAACAGTATGATCATCCACTACTAATATTCGAATCATGATACCCCTCCCCCATTTCTGAATCTGGAATTAACAATGTGATTTCTGTACCTTTTCCTACTGAACTATCAATCTGAAGGGTAGCCCCTAGCTGTTCAGCCTGTTCATTCATATGTAATATACCATAATGCGGCTCATGCTTTGCTTTAATCATAGATTCAAAAAGAGAAAAGCCAATTCCGTTATCCTTTACCTTTAAAAGTACATGTTCCCGTTGATAGCTTAGTAAAATGTCAACTTTATCTGCCTTTGCATGCTTTATAATGTTCTGCAAGCTCTCCTGTAAAGTATCGAAGATGACTCGTTCTTTCGTAAAACTAAGTTTTCGAGAACGGCCTCTTTCATGATATAGAATGGCTAGACCATATTCTTGTTTTAAGGATTGAACTTTATTTATAATTGCTTGTTTTAGTCCTAATCTTTGTGTTGGATATGGCTTTAAAGCATAAATAGAATAACGAACTTCACTTAAACTCTTCCGTAATTTTTTTATGCTTGTATCTACCACTTGCTGCATGTCCTTTGGTCGATCTGCATATTTTTTCTGAGCTGACTCCATCTGAAATATCACTCCAGCCAATGCTTGTGCGATTCCATCGTGGATTTCACGAGCAATTCGATTTCTTTCTTCTAAAATCGTTCTTTTTTCCTGTTCAGAGACGAGTGTCCGTGTTTTAAGCAAGCTACCTAATTGATTGGCAAACGTAGCTAAAGTCTGTACATCTTCAGTAATAAAACTCGCACTCCTGCTTTTCCCTGCCACAAACATTCCAACTAATTCATGATTTACCTTAAGAGGTAAATATACAAGCGAGCGCATAGTATTTTCAAACACTTCATCTCCCGGAGCCATACCTGTTTTCCAATCAGTAACAACAACAGTTTCTGATATCTCTTCAAACTTCTTATGCAGGTCAGAATAATTAGAAATATCACGACGTACTTTTCCATCCTTTAATAAAAGTGTCCAGTTCTCTTCATCTTTTGCCCATAAAACATATGCCTGTATTCCTAGAAATCCTTTCAGTGATTGTTTCATCTGCTGTAAGTTTCCGGCAGATAATCCATGACTTAATTCCGTCGTAATGGAAAAAAGCTTATATAATCGTTCTTTTTCCACCCGTATTTGTCTAACGAAAGAGCTAATGATACAAATTGCCACAAGCGGGAAAAAGAAGAATAGAACCATGATTTCATCCATCACTCCGCGATATCGGTAATCTAAAATATGTATAAGTGAAGAATAAAATAAACAAAAACTCAAACTCAAGAGTACTAATATATTCTTTTTACGCCACTCTTCTAGCGGATAGGGCTGAGGAAGAAGTATGATTAAAAGATCGTAAAATAAACTGTTAAAAAGGCAAAGAAATGCGCTGAATAAAAACAAGCTTATAAATTTTTCATATAAAACTGAAAGATTCATTCCAGAAATAAAAAAAGAGAAACATCCACTGGAAAACCATTCTGCTAATACGATACTAAGAGCAAGTTGCGCACAATTAAATACCGTCCTTTGCATAGGTAATCGGCGAAGCAATTGGATACTTAACATCACACCCACACACGAAACAACAGTTATATGCATTCCAAACTGCCAATTCATTGTATAAATAAGTGTAAGGCTGAGTGTGATCCCCCCTCTCCAAATGCGGATAGGAAAATACTCAGTAATTCCCATAAACATAATTAACAACAAAAGCAGTATAAGATGGGAAGGCATTTCACTTAAAAATAAGGAAATAATAACAGCAATTAAACCAAGAAAAGAGATAGAATAAATATAAAAACTAGCTACTTGCTCTCTCATAGAAGTAAAATCTATCTTTTTCAAAACGATCCCTCCCTCAAAAAAATTTATCCCGCTATTTGCGGGCAGTAAGACTCCCACCTCAAAATTCAGCTGGAGCAAAGAAGTTAGGTGGGGTGGGAGCCCTGCTGCCCGTARACGCCCGATTGGTGAAGGCTAATAATCAGTAGGGGATGAACAAAACCCCCACTGATTATAGTTTCACTTTATTATCATCATTATCTACTAAAAAACCGGCACTGGCAAAATGAGAAGGTTCTCATTAGCCAATCACCGGCTGTGCGCTGTCCCTTAGAAGGGATGACACAATATTAGTATAAAACAGGTCTCTTCATTCCGCCACCCATCAAATGTTATAATTGTAAATATATTCTATGTCTATCATATAGAACTAAAGATGTATATGAATCAATTTCATAATTGGTTTTTACCGGTAGAAGATACTACTTTAAATCCAAGTTGTTCATATATTTTCAGTAATTCACTCTCCATTATATATTTTCTTCTTCCACATTCATTTTCTATTCTGTAATTGACTATATTCTTCTTTTGTATTTACATTAAGAAATAACCCCTTCGACAGCTGTGATTCTTCTGCCGTAATATACTGCGTTTTACAATGAGATAATAGCCCCTGCATACTTCTCTTATCTTCTTTTAATAACCGCTCTATTTTTTCTTTTGCTCGGTGATGATACATTGCTAACAGTGGTTGTTTCCGCCCCTCCACCAATGGAACAATTGCTTCATACGCTTCATCTACTCGTTCTATAAATGCCATCGCCCATTCTTTCGAAACATTTGGTGTATCACACGGTGCAACGATATACCAATCTGCATCTACGAATTCCATGCCTGTTAATAAACCAGCAAGCGGACCGTTTCCTTTATACATCGCGATATCTTCTACAACTGGTACATGCAATATATGCAAAAGATCATTAGTAATCGCTGGGTTGCTAATTACAACAACGTCTGTAACAACCTCTTTCAATGCCTCTATACTATACTCAATAAATGTTTTCCCGCGCCAGGTTGCCAATGCTTTCGGCTCACCAAAACGACTAGACTGTCCGCCGGCTAATACAATTCCTGCAATTTTCATTGGCGATGCAGCTCAAATGTAATATGACCTAATTCCGGTAAAATTAACTTATTCATCGCAAGACGAACCGCTCCGCTAGACCCTGGCATTGAAAAGACAACTTTACGTCCGATTGTACCGCCGATTGCTCTACTTAACATCGCACTACTTCCGATATCTTCTAAGTAACTTATCATACGGAACAACTCACCAAATCCAACAATTTCTTTATCTAATAACACTGACACTGCCTCAATCGTTACATCACGTTTCGTAATACCAGTTCCGCCATTGGTTAGTACGACATCAACATCTTCCCTATGATAACCAGCTAACACAGCCTGCTGAATACTTTCTTTATCATCTTTCACAATTTCATAAGAGGTCACTTTATGCCCTGCTTCTATTAATAATGCATGTAACAATTGACCACTCTTATCCGTCTCTTCCGTACGTGTATCGGAAATCGTCACGATCTTACAACGCACTTCTTTTGGCGCTTGTTTTTTATGTTCAGTTACACTCATTTTTTATCGTTCCTTTCTTAAAGGCTTTTCTTCATTTTATCATACATATCTTTACACAATTATGTATGAAGCCAATGATGCATCATGATACAATATAAGTATATACACCCACAAAAAGGAAAATATACTTTCTTATACTTCTAGACTACACATCATTAGCTACTCTTTAAATCCCCTTATATTTTCCACATAGTAGATTTCATTTTAAAACTTACATTACAAAATAATTTGGAGGTTTACTCACTATGGAACTTTATAAAAAATTAACAACGACATTCATCCTCTTATTTGCCGCTTCCATCACTGTCGGCTTTTCTTTAAAAGGTGCAATTCCATACGCTACATTAGTGAGTATTATATTCGCAACGCTATTTTTACTGAGCAGTGCTTTTTGCGCAGGAAAAGCGCGTCAACTGAAAGGTTGATTGTCTATGTTCCGTAAGAAACCAATCCTTTGTAAATTATGTGAAAAGGAAATACAGACGTATGAAAAAACATGGATTCACATGCCATTTCCGGCAAGTGGTATGACAAATATGAAGAAGTATATTGAGCTAGACGGGGAAGTTTATTGTAGTTCTTGCATTCAAGTAGTAAATAAAGTGAAACTTTAATCAGTGGGGATTTTGTTCTTACCCACTGATTATTAGCCTTCACCAATCGGGCKTYTACGGGCAGTTAATGCGGGATAAAACCAAATAAAAAAAGCTTTGCGACACGCGCAAAGCTTCTTTTTCATATATTATAGACCAGCTTGCTCTTTTAAAGTAGCTGCTTTGTCTGTACGTTCCCATGTAAGATCTACATCAGTACGTCCGAAGTGGCCGTAAGCTGCTGTTTGTTTGTAAATTGGGCGACGTAAGTCTAGCATTTTAATAATACCAGCTGGGCGAAGATCGAAGTTGTTACGAACTAGTTCCACTAGTACGTCTTCAGATACTTTACCAGTGCCAAATGTATCAACTGAAATTGATACTGGTTGCGCTACGCCGATTGCGTATGCAAGTTGTACTTCTGCTTTGTCAGCAAGACCAGCTGCTACGATGTTTTTCGCAACATAACGAGCTGCATATGCTGCTGAACGGTCAACTTTCGTTGCATCTTTACCAGAGAATGCACCGCCACCGTGGCGAGCGTATCCACCGTAAGTATCAACGATGATTTTACGTCCTGTTAAACCAGCATCACCTTGTGGTCCACCAATTACGAAGCGGCCAGTTGGGTTAATGAAGAATTTCGTTTCTCCATCCATTAATTCTGCTGGAACTACAGCTTTAATTACATGTTCTTTTAAATCGCGATCGATTTCTTCCCATGTAACATCTGGATGATGCTGTGTAGAAATTACAATTGTATCCACACGTACAGGTTTACCATTTTCATCATACTCAACTGTAACTTGCGTTTTTCCATCCGGACGTAAGTATGATAATGTGTCATCTTTACGTACTTCAGTTAAACGACGAGCTAATTTGTGAGCAAGCGAGATTGGAAGTGGCATTAATTCTTGTGTTTCATTACATGCGAAGCCAAACATTAAACCTTGGTCTCCTGCACCAATTGCCTCAATCTCAGCGTCAGTCATTAGACCTTCGCGTGCTTCTAGCGCTTGGTCAACACCCATAGCGATGTCAGCAGATTGCTCATCGATAGATGTTAAAACTGCACAAGTTTCTGCATCGAATCCATATTTTGCGCGTGTGTAACCAATGCCTTGAATTGTTTCACGAACGATTTTTGGAATATCTACGTAAGTAGAAGTCGTAATTTCCCCCGCTACCAATACTAAACCAGTTGTTACAGTTGTTTCACAAGCTACACGTGCATTTGCGTCCTTTGCTAAGATCGCATCTAAAATTGAATCAGAAATTTGGTCACAAATTTTATCTGGATGTCCTTCAGTTACAGACTCAGATGTGAACAGATGACGTTTTTTTGTCATGTGGTAAACCTCCCTACAGTAATTGTATATATTGTACGGAACTCATCCTTAATTTGCCACAAACTGCGACATACATTTATTCTCCCACACAAGCATACAGAAAAACCTTTCCTACTTAACATAGAGGAAAGGTTTAATTTGCTACTTGCATACTGCTTTTTGCCCTTTGCTCTTATCGTTCGAGACCGTTAGCCTCGCACAGGTTTTAGCACCTATTCACCTGTATTTACCACTACAAGTGAGGTTGCTGGGCTTCATCGGGCCTGTCCCTCCGCCAGCTCGGGATAAGAGAGTATCCGTCCCAACCTATACTAAAGAAATGATATTCATTTGTCAATTAATATTCACATTTTCCTGAAAGTTTTTCTCAATACGCATAGAATGAAATATTAATAAGGAAATGATACATTCACACAAACAAAAATAAATAAATAGTATACATTATTTATATAATTGTGTTATACTCTTGATGGGGATTACGAGAAATATTTCATTAAATGAAAAGGATGGTATATAAATATGAGTACTGTGAATGTCCAAATTGGTTTACATGAATTATTGAACGGAAGCAATGCACAGATTCAATTAAGTGTTCCGCAATTAGTGGAAAAAGTATTAATGCGAAACGAAGGGAAATTAACTTCTACTGGTGCCGTTTCTGCTTCAACAGGAAAATACACAGGACGTTCTCCTAAAGATAAATTTATTGTGAAGGAAGCATCGGTTGCTGACAAAATTGCTTGGGGAGCCGTGAACCAACCGATCTCTGAAGAACATTTTAATAAATTATATATAAAAGTTTTAGAATACTTAAAAGAAAAAGAAGAGTTATTCATCTTCAAAGGATTTGCTGGCGCTGATCGCAACTATCGCCTACCAATTCAAGTTGTTAACGAATATGCATGGCATAATTTGTTCGTACATCAATTATTTATTCGTCCAAATGAAGACGAATTAGCAACTCACGAATCAGAGTTCACAATTGTTTCTGCACCAAACTTCAAAGCAGATCCAGCAATTGACGGTACAAATTCTGAAGCATTCATTATGGTTTCATTCGAAAAACGTATCGTACTAATCGGTGGTACAGAATACGCTGGAGAAATGAAAAAATCAATCTTCTCTATTATGAACTTCTTACTACCTGAACAAGACATTCTTTCTATGCACTGCTCTTCAAACGTAGGCGAAGAAGGCGACGTAGCACTATTCTTCGGTTTATCTGGAACAGGCAAAACAACATTATCTGCTGATCCAAACCGTAAATTAATTGGTGACGATGAGCACGGTTGGTCTGATAACGGTGTATTCAATATTGAAGGCGGTTGCTATGCAAAATGTGTAAACCTTTCTCATGAGAAAGAGCCACAAATCTTCGATGCAATCAAATTTGGTTCCGTTTTAGAAAACGTTGTCATTGACGGTCAAACACGCATCGCCGACTATAACGATACTACTTTAACAGAAAATACACGTGCTGCATACCCTATGCATGCGATTGACAATATCGTACTGCCAAGTGTTGCAGGACATCCAAATACAATTATTTTCTTAACTGCTGATGCATCTGGCGTATTGCCTCCAATCAGTAAGTTATCAAAAGAGCAAGCTATGTACCACTTCTTAAGCGGTTACACTAGTAAACTAGCAGGAACAGAGCGCGGTGTTACATCTCCGCAAGCTACATTCTCTACTTGCTTCGGTTCACCATTCTTACCGCTTGATGCATCCCGTTATGCTGAAATGCTTGGTGAAAAAATCGAGAAACATAATGCAAAAGTATTCTTAGTAAACACTGGCTGGACTGGTGGCGAATACGGTGTTGGTAAACGTATGAACTTAGGTTACACTCGTGCAATGATTCAAGCAGCACTAAGCGGTGAACTTGCTAAAGCTGAAACTGCAAAACACGACATCTTTGGCCTTGAAGTACCTTGTCACGTTCCAGGTGTACCTGACGAAGTATTAATGCCTGAACAAACTTGGGCTGATAAAGATGCTTACAAAGCGAAAGCAATTGAGCTTGCAAACGAATTTAAAGAAAACTTCAAAAAATTCGATAGCGTTTCTGAAGCTATTATTAACTTAGGCGGTCCAATCGCTTAATTACAAATTTTCTGTTGGAATAACCCTTTTACTCATATGAATAAGTGTCGTGTAACCGTAAAGTTCCGCGTACTCACCGACAAAACCCAATGCGGCTTAACGGTTACACACACTTACATAAAAAAGAAGCTTACGTTAAAAACGTAAGCTTCTTTCTATATCTTATATAAAGTGAAACTTTAATCTCTTCATCTATCGCATACCAATACCCATAAATTTACAGAAAATTCATTTTATAATCATTCGTTTGTAGTTTCCCATGATATAATTTACATATACAGGAAAGGGTGAGGCCTATGAAAAATTTTTCTCGTACAGGAAAAATTTTATTCAGTTATGGAGCGATTCAAATGTTTTGGGGACTTGTGATGCTTAACGTTAATTTATTTGAGCATACAAGTGAAACGATAAAATACATTATTCTAATTATCGGAATAGTTTGTTGTATTGTATCCAACTTTTTTAAAGAACCTAAGAGTCATACTACTAAGTGATTTCATATTAACTTATTGGAAGCGGAAACCTATATTTTATACAAAGTTACGCTTCCTGTTGTACTATCCACCGCCGGATCCTCTATTCCATCTAAAAAAGAAGCCCTTTTAGCCCTTTATTAATTCTTCTTCATCCTTCATACTATAATACCCTAAATTCACAACGATTAAGAAATAACCACCCAGAATCCCTACTGCAAATGCCCACATTACCATATGATGCTCAATTTCGTACATAATAATAGCACCCAAAATGGCAGCTGCAAAGCGGTTAAACATACCAAGCGTCGGCGCTTTTGTCTTCTTTACGATACTATCTCCAAGTTTTTCGATACGCCTTCCTAAAATCCAAACACAATACATGCTTACAATAAGTCCAATTCCTGCACCTAGAAAATGTGCTGAAAACGGTGTTAACATCCAGCCTAATAACAGAATACCTAGTAGATAATACGATTGAATTTTAAACGACCTTAATGACATACTAATCATGTTGTACTCCCCTTCAATAGTTTTTATCTATCCAACCAAAGCTATATAACTCATTTCTTTCGAGTCCATGCTACTTAAAATCTATTTCATTCAAATTAAAAACAACATAAACTGTATGTTTATGTTGTTAAAATGCTTTTAGAAAATAATATTATACAAGATTTATAATGTAGAATCCCTCATAAATGTGACGTTTTTCCAAACATTTTTCGTCCATTTATGAAAAAAGTGATATCAATCTATGAACATACGGATATGATGTAATAAGCACAAAAATAAAGGGGGCGTCTAATGGTTTATTTTTTAATGGCTCTCATTCACCTCATTGTCCCTGCACTTATTGGACTTTCCTTGTATTGGTACACGAAAAGACATAGTATTTTCTATGCTGTCCTCGGTGTTCTTCTTCCAGGTATTATTCTTATTACACTCTTCCGTATTCCATTTTTAAATTTAATTCCACTTATTACTGCTATCTTGTTTCTCATCTTTTTACCAAAAATAAAAAAATAGGAAAGCAGATCATAGGTAATCTGCTTTCCTATTTTGATATAGGTTCTTGTACGGTAGAGTGCGCTTCTATTTTCTCCGATTTCACAAACCATAGACCGAAGAAAATGATAATTCCACCGATTATTTGTTGAAACGATACATATTCATTTGCCCATACAGCTGCAAATAAAACAGCTACAAGCGGTGTTATATACATATATACCATCGTATGTGACGCACCAATTTTTTGAACACCAACATACCACATCACTAAACCGAATACTGTTACAAAGAAAATAGAATATAGTAAAGCAAATAGTGTCATTCCGTGTGTAATGTGAAATGGCATGACAAATACATGTGGACCACTTAACAATAAGAGCGGAATCGCTCCAACTAATGTAGACCATGCAGTAACACGTAATGCTGAGTATTTTTTAATAAGCGGTCCTGCTAAAACGGGATAAAGTCCCCAACATATTGATGCAATAAGTCCAATCCCATTTCCGTAGAAAGAACTAGCGAGTGAATGCCCCGCTACTAAAACTAATGTAGCACCAATAAAGGCAATCATGGAACCAACTAACTTTCGAGAAGAAAATTTTTCTTGTTTCAAGAAAATCGCAAATAAAGTTGTAAAAATAGGTGAAATAGAAATGAGTAAAGAGGCATTTGTAGCGGATGTATATTGTACAGTTTCCATAAATAACGTTTGATACAGTACAATACCTACCGTGCTAACGATGATTAATCTTGGTATATCTTTTCGCTCCATATAAAGTGACTTTTCGATAAAGAACGTAAGTAATAACAGTAGTGGTGCTGCTGCCATCATTCGAACTGCAGTAAACTCAATCGCCGTAAATTCTAAAAGTCCATATTTCGCAATCGTATAGTTAATCCCCCAAATAATAACGACACTTAAAATTAATAACTCAATTCCCCATTTTCTCATGCGCAATCCCCTCCACAAAGAGAATTATACGGAAAATTCAATCACGTGTACATTTCATTATGTGAAAAAATCTTTTTATTGTATGAAGAACCTTATCTTAGTAAATGAAATTTTATAGACGATTTTCAAAGTATATCAGCGATTCGAAAAAGAATATCGACTTATCAATAAGAAACGACAATAGTATCACCCTATACTATAAAGAAAAGGCAGCTCCAAATTTTTTTGGGGCCGCCTTTTCTTTACTATACTCGAACATGTAACTTCATATTCGGATTATAAAACTGGCTTGGGCTCTTCAACTGAAAAGTCCCTCCAACTTCATGCCAATCAACTGTTAACTTATCATCCATAAATACAAGCTTTGTTCGATCTGCAATAAAGTTTAGTACGCTTGATTCAATATCTACATCGCGCTCATCTTTCTCTGAAACGGCTACTAAATCAATAATCCCGCTCATAACACAACCGCAACCTTCATTATCGTAAAATAATTTTATATATTTCGCTTCATTTGGAATCGTATCCATAATCTTTTTATATGCTGCTTCTGTTACAGTAACGTACATGCGTAAATCTACATCCTCTCTTCTCGTATCCTTTATATATTGTACCACCATTTTTCTTAAAATTTATATACAGAAAATTAAGACTAACATACAATGTATGTGGTAAAGGATGCCATATCACTGATGTTCAAACTACAGCGATATCCCATTTTCTTAAGTCTATTAGGTAGCTTTTTTATTTCTAGCGGAATGATATTACAACACATACTTCCCTATTCTCCTTCTATTGGCTGGATTCTAGGTTTTATTTGTTTTACATCCGCTTCTTATTTTGCTATGAAAGACAAAAACAACTAACAGGATACGAATTACCTTAAGGAGGATAACCAAACATGCCAGCCTTAAAAGAAATAGAGCAATCACTAAATCATTTATTCCAAATTGAAAAATACGGAAAAGACAGTTCCTTTAGTCGGTTCATTCCAGCCACATATGATCAGATCCAATTTCCATGGCAACAATTTTTCGAAGCAAATTTTGTGGAGCTATTTAACGGTCTTATGATACGAGGTGCCCAAAATGTAAACACAGTATTTTTAGCTGTCTTCCCAACTGATGATATTCTTGAAACATTCATTTCACAATCCATGCCAGGTGATTTACTCTTTATGCACCATCCACTTGTGATGGAATGCGGTGATCCGCTCGGGAAATCAGGGAGAGGCTTTATTCCAATTCCACAAAAATATTTGCAGGCAATAAAAGAGAAACAGCTTTCTATATATACATGTCACGTTCCAATGGATTTTCATCAAACATATGGAACTAGCATTTCAATTGCAAAGGCACTTCAAGCTAACGTAATTGACGGATTTGCTTACGGTGGTCCAGAGCAAGAGCCAGTCGGTCTTATTTGTGAAATAGATGAAACATCAACAGAAGAACTCCAAAAACGTTTAAAAAAACTCTTCCATATTCCTTACACAGACTTCGAAGGTAAACAACATGATTCCATCAAGAAAATTGCAATTATCGCTGGCTGCGGCGATGTCGTATCTTTAATGAAAGAAGCAGAAGAAAAAGGCGCTGAAGCGTATATTGCAGGAGAAATCCATTGTCATATTGATAACGAATACGGTAAGCATAAGTATTCACTTATTATGGATTACGTCAAAGAAACGAATATGTCACTCATCGGTGTGTCACACTCTGCCTCTGAATATTTAGTGAAAGAGACATTGATGTATGATTGGTTTAAAGAGAATTTTGATGTAGATGTTACTTTGATTCCACAGGAGAAATGGTGGTTATAAAACCTTAGTTATCAAACATCCCCCTCTATTGAAATTCCGTACTTCCATCCAAAATGAAAAGGGAAATCACTCTAAAGAAAGTGATTTCCCCTTTTTAAAATACCCACCGTTAAATCGGCAACATAATCTCAACAGTCGTTCCAACTCCAACTTCACTTTCAAAGTTCAATTTACCGTGGTGATCTTTAATAATTTTTTCCGTAACTACTAATCCTAAGCCTGTTCCAGTTTCTTTCGTTGTGTAAAAAGCTTCATTTAGCTTCGGAATTTTATCTTTCGGAATGCCGCATCCCTCATCTATAATTTGAACAATGATCACATCTTCCACTATAACTTTTACAGTAATAGTTCCGCCAACTGGCATTGCTTCAATCGCATTTTTAATTAAATTAAAAAATACTTGTTTCAATCGTTTCTCATCACATGTAATTGAAGGTATGTCTTTACTATAAATAGCATGCATTTTTATCCCTTGTTCTAAAGCTGGCTTTTCCATAACCCTGATAACATAAGAGATGATTTCTTTAATATTATGAGTTTCGGATTCTACCGATTTAGATTTCTCAAACCCATTTAGTTCTGTAGCAATTGTATAAATTCGCTCTACTTCCTGTCTCATAATTTCACTATAAATCTTATCTTCTGGATATTTTTTCGCTTGCTTATTCACAAGTTTTTTCAATTTTTCTAACGGTCTTCTAATCTTATCGCCAATTACTGTTGCCATTTTTCCAACCATCGCTAATTTTTCTACATTTTGTATTTCTCTGTCCATCATTTCAAGTGTACGAACGTAAGATTGGAATCTTAAAAATATAATCCAACATATAATAACAAACACGCTATATAATGCTATTKGGATAAGAACGATAAAGGATTGAACAACGAATCCCATAAGTGCATATTTTCCAACAATAGTTCCGGCAACTAACCAAAAGTACCTCTTATTCACAAATATCGGTGCAAATAAAATAAAGAATCCTTCTACTATATTCCCGCCATCAAATTCCGCATCACTTCCGTAATAAATAATGAAGTTATTAATAAAATCCAATATATTATAGCCAATTAAAATAATATACTTCACAATATACGGCTTTTTCCATTTCATAAAATAAAGTCCTATAAAGAATAATCCAACCATCAAACTATATAGCCATAAACCTAATCCTTCTCCAAAAGCATCTGCTAGTTTTTGATTTTTATCTGATAAAAGGACAATAGCCTTTTCAGCAAAATCATACGCAAAAAATATAACGAAGAATAAGCTTAAAAATATTTTTAATGCCTTTATCTCTTCTTTTTCAAATGTATTGCCTTTTTCCATATGATAACTCCTTTAACAACACCTCTTAATCTTGTGTCACATTGCGCTCACATTTTTTCGGGAGCAGTATTTCTACTCTCGTTCCTTTCTTTACTTCACTAGAAATGTGTAATTCTCCAAGATGCTCTGTCATAATTCGCTCTGCTACCGTAAGACCTAATCCAATTCTATCTTGCTTCGTTGTATAAAAAGCATCCTTAACTCGTCCTAAATTATCCTTTTTTATCCCAAAACCACTATCTACTATACTTACTATTACGTAATCTCTTTTTTTATTTTCAACTTGTATTTTTAATGTTCCGCCATGCTCCATTGCCTCTAAAGCATTTTTAATAACATACAAAAATACTCCTTTTAATTTGCGTTTATCACATTCAATTTCACTTCTATTTTGCTCTTCATTAAAGGTGCAATTTATATTTAACTCGTTCATTTTTTCGCGCATGTTTTCTACCGCTTGTACTAAAACATCACTTACAATGTGTTTTTCATAAACAGAAGGTTTACATGTAGCAACCTCCATTAATTCACTAATCATATTATTCATATTTTCTATTTCGAGAATCATTTGTTCATATGTTGCATCTTTTTCGTGTTTCTCTTTTTGTAATTGCGTAAACCCTTTTAATGAAGCAAGTGGGTTTTTAATTTCATGTCCGACTGTCGCTGCCATTTTTCCGATAACCGCCAATTTTTGTGAATGACTTGCCTCTGCAATACGTCCCTTTACTGCTGAAAGATATTGTAAAAATCGATTTAAAATAATAAATGACACGAAAAGTAACACCATATTTATAACAAGCGACATAAACAAGTTAAGTTCTCCAAATACAAATAGGTATATCATATATTTTCCTATAAGAAATGGCGCTAAAACAAATAAATATCTTTTACTCAAAAAGATCGGTACGAAGAAAATGAAAATATATTCAATTACATTCCCTTCATCAAATGCTATTGTATTATGAAAGGCATACCATCCAATATTAAAAGTCTCTGCGATCATGTATGCAAATAAATATGTATATTTAACTAAATATGCTTTTCCTCTCTCAAATAAGTAAACACTAATACCTAATATAGCCATAATATATGCAAGCTTCCATATCACTTTATGCCAATTTCCTAAAGGCATTGTATCTTCTAATATAATCGCGTATGCAACCTCGTATACAATTAAAATAACATGCATTACCCATAAGAAAATCTTAGCGTTTTTCTTTTCTTCTTTAGCTGATAGAAAACTCTCTCCCACTTCAACACCCCTTCAAAAGAATACCATTTATTATAATAAATGATTTTCATAGACAAACAAAGATAAATTGAACAAATGAGGAAAATCAATCCATAGATAATATACTTCTTCAGACCATATGTAAGCATAAAAATCATGAACAATAATACGTATAATATGGGAGGTGCTTTATATGGACGGTCGTGAAAATAAGAAGATAGAACAGTTACAATCCTTTACGAAAAACAATGAAGGAAAAGAGATGACAACGAATACGGGTGTCAAAATTTCAAATGATGAAAACTCTTTAACCGCCGGCGATCGTGGCCCTACACTTTTAGAAGATTTCCTGATGCGAGAAAAACTCGCTCATTTTGACCGTGAACGAATTCCTGAAAGAGTCGTTCATGCTCGCGGTTACGGAGCACATGGTGTTTTTGAGCTATATGATTCTTTAGAAGATTTAACAATGGCTCATTTTTTACAAGACCCATCTAAAAAGACACCTATTTTTATTCGTTTTYCTGAAGTTGCAGGATCAAAAGGTGCAAATGAAACGAACCGAGATGTACGAGGATTCGCTGTTAAGTTTTATACAGAGGAAGGAAATTTCGATTTAGTGGGTAATAACATCCCGATTTTCTTCATTCAAGATGGTATTAAATTTCCGGATCTTATTCATGCTCTTAAACCAGAGCCACATAATGAGATTCCTCAAGGACAAACAGCACATGATACTTTTTGGGACTTTATCGCCAATAATCAAGAATCAGCTGCAATGATGATGTGGATTATGTCTGACCGTACAATTCCGAGAAGTTTTCGAATGATGCAAGGGTTCGGCGTTCATACATTCCGCTTAGTTAATAAACAAGGAAAGTCACGATTCGTAAAATTCCACTGGAAGCCTAAGCTTGGTGTTCACTCGTTAATTTGGGATGAAGCTCAAAAACTAGGCGGTGCTGATCCGGATTACCATCGCCGTGATTTATGGGAAAATATTAATGCTGAAAACTACCCTGAGTACGAACTTGGCGTTCAAATTTTAGAAGAAGAGGACGAATTTAAATACGATTTTGATATATTAGATGCAACAAAAATTTGGCCGGAAGAAGACTTCCCTGTTAAAATCATCGGAAAAATGACGTTAAATCGGAACGTTGATAACGTATTTGCGGAAACAGAACAAGTCGCACTGCACCCTGGAAGCATCGTCCGCGGTATCGATTTTACAAATGATCCTCTCTTACAAGGTAGACTCTTTTCTTATACAGATACGCAATTAGCCCGCGTCGGTACAAACTATCAAGAGTTACCGATTAACCGCCCTGTATGTCCTTTTCATAACAATCAAAGAGATGGTGCGTCTAAATATATAATTGATAAAGGAAAAGTCGCTTACCATAATAACTCTTTAGCTAATAACTCTCCCTTTACTGTACCTGGTACGAAAGGCGGTTTCGTTACATATCCTTCTACTGTTTCCGGACATAAAACAAGAGAAACAGCCGCTAGTTTTAAAGACCATTTCTCACAAGCCCGTTTATTTTGGAATAGTATGAGCCACGTCGAAAAAATCCATATTACGCAGGCCTTCTCCTTTGAATTAGGAAAAGTAAAAAGTAAATCAGTTCGCCAACAAGTCGTAGATATGATTGGTCATATAAGTACAGAATTAGCTACTTTAGTAGCTGAAGCAGTCGGGGCAACAGTGCCAAATGTTCAAGAATCAAATGTTACAAAATCCTCACCAGCACTAAGTATGGAACATACAACATTCAGCCCAAATACATTACGAGTAGGCGTCATTGTCGCAAACGGATATGACGGTCAAAACGCACAATATATTATAAATCAATTCAAACAAGCCGGTCTTCAGCCCGTTATTATTTCCGAACGATTAGGTTTTGTGCAAGGCTCTCAAAATGTAAAGTGGGAAGTGAATGATACTTTCTTAACAGGATCACCGCTTCTTTATGATGGGCTACTTCTTATTGGTGGAAATATTGATGATCATTTTCTTAACAAAGCAAGTTCATTTGTCGTAGAATCGTATAATCACTTTAAGCCAATTGGCGCTTTCAAAAATGGAACTACTATTATTCAATCTTTAAACATCGAAGGAAAACCTGGCGTTATAACAGAACAAACCCCTACCTTACTTGCGAATGAATTTATTCAGGCAATGACAAAACAGCGATTTTGGGAAAGAGCCTATTAAAATACATAAGGAGGATACATCATGTTCGTTACAGTTGAAAAAGATGTACACATTTTTATTGAGGATATTAACCCAGGCCCTGGAAGTAAACCTGTCTTCTTCATTCATGGCTGGCCTTTAAATCATCAAATGTACCAATATCAATTTAATATCTTACCACAACATGGTTTCCGCTGCATCGCCATGGATATACGAGGAAACGGACAGTCTGATAAACCATGGACTGGTTACACTTATGATCGTTTAGCTGATGATATCGCAATTATATTAGAAGCACTTCAAATAGAAAATGCTACGTTAGTTGGTTTCTCAGTCGGCGGTGCTCTTTCTATTCGATACATGTCACGATATAACGGTCGCCGTATTTCTAAACTTGCATTAATTGATGCCGTCTCCCCCTCTTTCGTAAAAAACCAACAATCCCCTTACGGCGTACCGAAAGAGCAAGCAGATGCCCTGATTGCTCAAATGTATGCGAATTTACCTAAATTTCTTAATGATGTATCTTTATCATTTTTTAATAGAAACTTAGGAGCTGCCACGTTAGAATGGTTTTCTTATCTCGGTATGCAGTCCGCTTCTTATGCTCTCATCAAAATTTTGCAAGCTGCTGCAAACGAAGACGTAACGAAGGACTTAAGTAAAATTAACGTCCCAACAAAAATATTCCACGGTGTTCACGACCAACTCATCCCTTACAAAAGTGCTGAGTTAACAAAAGAACGCATTAAAAACTCTGAGCTATATCCTCTTACAAATAGCGGTCATGGCTCTC
Source organism: Bacillus sp. P4_D3 (assembly GCF_056401855.1). Taxonomy (NCBI): domain Bacteria; kingdom Bacillati; phylum Bacillota; class Bacilli; order Caryophanales; family Bacillaceae; genus Bacillus; species Bacillus sp. P4_D3. The sequence continues at coordinate 9,062 of NZ_JBFUIN010000022.1, read as the reverse complement.
CAATCGATCAAGCGGATGAATTGAATAAAGAACTTATTAAATTTATAAACTCATAACAAATTAACAATGCCTCCTCAACAAAAAAGAATTTGCCAAAATGGCAAATTCTTTTTTTAAAATTACCACACAACTTTATTGCAACTTATTTTTCTGAAATTTCAATATATATCTAGATAAAAAAACTCTTAGAAACCTTAAAGAGTTTTTTTACGCATTAAACAAATTATCCAATTATATACTAKATGAAAAATTMACATACTTCTCAMAAATCAATTATTAAAACGACTCTATTTTAATTTATACTAAATTTACAAGTAATACTCCCTAAACCTAGCTTGTCTGGTTATCCCTTTAAATAAACGAAAAAAAGAACTTGTATCGTATACAAGTTCTTTTTTTCGTTTATTTAAATAATATATCCTTACTATATTGCTTTCCGGCGAGTAAGTCATATTGAATAAACTCATATTGCTTTAACATTTCTTTTTGTTTCGCTGTTAAACTTTTTATTGCTTCTCCGTCTTTTCCTATCTTCAATTCGTCACGAAGTACAGGAATTTCTTCATATAACTTCGATAAAAATTGATAGAACGGTACCTTAGTTAATCCAGCATAATCAAAGACAAGATTTGAAAAATAAATTGGACTTACTAAACCTAAATTGTCATTTGGCATATCAAAATTTGCATACATTAATAACGGCGTTTGCGCCATCGCTAATCGTTCACTTGGCGTTTTTTCATTCGTTATATACCCATTCTCTTTATAAAGAGATTTATTTGTTCCTAGCGATGGAAGATGGTCCCCAAAGAATACTAATAATGTAGGTCTATCTAAATTATCTAGCTCCTCTATTAAATATTGAAGAGCTTCATCTGAACGTCTTAAACCTTCTGTATAAGTCTCTAATTCAGCCTTCGATTCTTCATTTTCTAAACCACTAATTTCTATTTGATTTTCGCCAAATCTTCCTTCTGTAAATGGAAAATGATTTTGCATCGTAACCGCATGAATAAAAGTAGGTTGTTTTTGCTTCTCTAATTCAGCTATTATCTCTTTACTCATAGATAAATCGCTAATATAATCTCCATCAACTTCTACATTCTCCATCGTATCTTGCGCATTAAACTTGTCAAAGCCTAACACTCTATATACATCATCCCGTTTAAAGAATGAGCGACCAAATGAATGAATTGCACTTGTGTAATACCCTTCTTTTTTTAACTCTCGAGTAATAGATGGAATTTCTTTCTTATTTGTAACAACTTGCTGATACGGTATAGAGCCTGGTTTTAACAAACTCATTGAATAACTCGTTAATACCTCAAATTCAACGTTCGCAGTATTTCCTCCAAATGTAGGAGAAATAGTTTGTCCACCAGGAAAACTTTCTATATAATGATGCAAATTAGGTAAAGGATCTTCACTAAAGGACAGGTTCGTTAACTTCGTTGGATCCCAAAACGATTCACTCATTACAAAAATAATATTCGGTTTCTCTGTTTGCTTCTGCGCCCCTATATTGCTGCTATATTGTTTTTTTATATCGTTTGCTATTTGAAGCATATTTTCTTTTGAATAATCTTTCGGCTTTTCAATGACTGTCGTATCCAAATTACTTATAAAGCCTAGCACAAAACCATTCGAAGCATAATTTTCATTTTGATTCCACAAAACGAACTCTATACCTGACTTTTGAAACCATTTATTCATAAACGTATTCGTAAAATTACCATACGCATATAAAACAAAAACGGATCCTATTATAAATAGAACTCGTACGCCTGCATGAACTTTTACATTTTGAATATATTTCCTTATATACATACCCGCTAAAATACAGGCAACAACACTTACAATAACGAGAAGAATATAACCCCAACTAAAATAATCCATCACCATTGGTATAACAGATTGCATATGTCCAATCTGTGTAAAATCAGAAGGATATAGTGGGTCTCCCCTAAAAACAATTTTAAAGTGATTTACAATAGCCAAAATGATTAGCAAAATGCTTGTCAAGATAGTACTCAAAAAAACTTTCCCAAGCACGTTATACACAAAAACATATATCGCATAAATTACAATTAAACTAAATATAAACTGTGCGTTATAATTGTAAATCCAATTCAGTGTATTTACGAAATCCATATTATTTTGCGTAAAAATAAAAAGCAAAGTAACCGCATTGGCTACTAAAAACATTCTAATATAAATCCTAATAATCGGTTTAAATTTATTAACTATATCTTTATTCAAATACGCAACATACAATAGTACAATCCACATCAACATTGTCATTATACTTAAAACAATTTTTTGATTTAACATATCTTTCATCGTATCTAAACTAAAATATTTTAAAATCAAGAAAATTGTGGGTACTACATATAGGGTTACTAGACCACTTAACATCGCTGAAATTAATATACTTCTTCTTGGCTGATGAAATGAAAAATTACCCCTCAATTCATTCCCTCTTTTCTGTTTATTAATTTCACCCCGCACCGTAATAAAATATTACTTATATAAACATAACATATTATGTACACAACGTCTTCTCATGTACACCCTCCGTATAATATCATCTGTTACCTCTTGTACATACCGAATGAAAAAAAGAGATTTCCTAAGAAAGGAAATCTCTTTTTCATTACCCAACACTTTGCACACGGCCAATTTGTCCATCTTGTAATCGAACTTTAATTCCGTACGTATGTGTTTCTGTATTTGTTAAAATATCTTTCACAACACCACTCACTGTTTTACTATAATCTTTATCCAATTGAATAACTACATGTGAACCAACCGAAATTTGTGATCTTGTCGGTTTCCCACCTGTTGCTTGTGTTGTTTTTTCTTGTTTCTGTGTTCTCTCTTGTTGTGCAGACTGCTGTTGCTGAATCTTCTTTTGCTGTTTACCTAACTGGGATACTATCAGGTCCCTCTAAGGGCCATTTCTCTTTCTATACTGTCTTTCTCAATGATTTTACATAACGTACTGTAATTAAAATCATACCAATGGTAAATGCAACTATTGATACCAATAATATAGCAATAGATAATATACCTTGATCAACTAATTCTATAGACTTGAATGGTAAAGACCATAAATATCCAAATCCCCACTTTGCTTCTGAAAAAAGAAATAAACCGATTAAAGATAGGATTATATTAACAAATGTAAAAGTGATAGATGTTTTTATAAATAAGAATAATAGGAGTTGCACTATTATAAGAGGAAATGTCGCAACAACAGAAATTAAAAATACTTTAATCATAAATTCTAAAGGAAATGGATCTGTAAAATCAAAATACATTCCTGATACATACAAGCTCATTAAAACTATTAAGTGTATTGCAGAAAATAATAACACACTAGATACRAATTTAGATAAAACAATTTTAAAATTAGTATTTGGAGATAGATGCATTATTTTCCAATTGGTTTTGTTTTCAAACTGACACAAGAAGGCTGTTACCATCCCTGAAATGACAGGGAGAAAAAAACCAACATAGAAAAAAGATATAAACATCCATACGCCCATCCATGAATTATCCAAACCGTGATTATACTCTCCTACCACGAATTTAGTATACATAATCATTGAATATATAATCGGACAAAGTGCTAAGATGAAAAATGTAATTTGTTGTGGGTGTTTTCTTATTTTTATCCAATCGGAATAAATTAAATTTATCATTTGAGATCTCCTTTGTTAGTTTTTATTATCCATTTTAATAAATAAGATGTATCCAATTCCTAAAATAAGAATAGTAATAGGAATTCCTGCTAGCATGTACCATTTATCGTATGACCATAACGTATTAAAAACATCTAGATTATTCACATAATTGATTGGAAAATATAAGATTTGATATGAAATAGGAAACCACCAAAGCTTAGTTGAGCTTAATATATCGCCGAAAAGATACGAAGCTAGAGCTAGTGCAACGATCACTGATTGATTCGATACATTAATGGATATAATGAACGCCAAAGCGCAAAATGGGATGCTAATAAGAAATGGATATAACGTAAAAACAAACACATGCTGCATGGAAACCGCATCTAAAGAAACACCTAAACCTGGAAGTAATAACACTGTACAAATCATATGTATTACGGTTGTAATAATAAGAGCAACCATAACAACAAGGAACTTATTTATATACACACTAAATTTCTGTACTGGATACGTAAATGTTCTTTTCCACGTAGAATTTTTATATTCAACATTGTTTACACTAGCTATAATAAACACCATAAAAAAGTTTAATATGTATTTTAAAATTTGCAAGTTTATACCGAATATAGTTTCTAATTTAATAGTATGAGAATTACTATAGTAATTTAGTCCAGCAAATTCACCTAATGCAAGTATAATAGGTCCTAAGATAACCAAAAACCAAAAATGACTTTTTCTATATTTTATATACTCAGTGGCTAATACATTTCTCATACACTTACAGCACCTTGTTCAACAATATCTAAATATGCTTCCTCTAAATTTTGCTTTTTGGTTTGGAAAGATTGAATAAAAATCTGATTCGTTACTAATAGTTGTTGAATATCATTCAGTGATTTTTCATCGTTATATTCAATACTAAAGATGTTATTATTTACATTGAATGTATAATTGGATTGTTCAAGTAATTTATCAGTAAGAGTCATATTATTAACACTAATTTCAACAATATTTAATGATTGTTTATTTTGTAAAGAAGATAATAAACCTTGGTACTTTATTTCTCCATGATGAATAATCCCGATATGATCAGCCATTTGTTCCACTTCACTTAAAATATGACTTGAAAGGATTATGGTAGAATTAAACATTTTTGGAGCTTTTTTTATTAATTCTTTCACTTCATAAACTCCCTGTGGATCTAAGCCATTAGTAGGTTCATCTAATATTAATAATTCAGGGTTATTTATGAAAGCAGCAGCTAATCCTAAACGTTGTTTCATACCAAGAGAATATTTTTTAAAAGCACGATTTCGATCCTCATATAGTTTAAATAAATTCAAAAGTTCTTTTATATGTTCTTTATCATGAACATTTTTCATTTTAGAAGCAATTAACAAGTTTTCGTATCCGGATAAATGCTCGTAAAAGGTTGGAGCTTCAATTAATGAACCTGTTTTAGATAAGATTTCTATTCTATTCTTTTGTATATCCATTCCCAATACTTCTACAGTTCCCTCATCAGCCTCTATCAATCCTAAAATGATTTTAAAAAATGTAGATTTACCAGCGCCATTCGGGCCTAATAATCCAAATATTTCACCCTTTTTTATAGTTAAATCAATCCCTTTTAAAACATGTTTGTCTTTATATTTTTTATGCAAACCTTTAATATTTAAAACTTGATTATTCATCATATCAACCACCTGACGTTAGAATTTTAAATCAATTACACGACTCTGGAGGCACATCTCCGGCACCCGCTATTTTTTTCAATTCATCTTCATCGATTGCACCAATTAATTTTTTTGTATCAAATTCTTGATTACGTAATTTAGCTAATTTTTCATTTTTAGACATAGTAACCATATTTTTTAGAATGTTCAGAAAATAAATATTAGAGTACTTCAAATTTCATTAACAAAGATTGGTGACAGGTTTAGATGTTATAGAAGGTAATTTATGTTGCCTTCTATCTCCAACATCACCAACCTTTTTTATTCCTTTAATATAAAGCTGTCTGTTTAATCCATTGTAAGACGATTAAAGGCATCATTATTTTCTTGAAATCAAATGATAGCTGAATTTGCTCTTCTAACTCTCCATGTATCTGCAATTGCTTTTGTAAGGCTAACATACACTCTGTAGTTTGGTCCTGTAACTTTGGATACATAAATTCTTTTGAATGCTGAATGCTTTCGCTTTGGTTTATCATATATCCAATAGCTATAGGTCCTTTTTCTTCACCTATTCCAGCCTTAAATTCTTGAACATTGATGTCTTTTAAATGAATAAAATAATCATTATAAAAATCTATTGCATAAGCACCTGGGGTAGATATACCAGTTACAATATTCGGTTGAAAAACAAATAGAATAGGTGCCAAAGCTGTAAATATTTGATTGTGAAATGCTTCATATAGAATTTGTGCTAAGGTATTAATATGAATAAATGGTTGAGCTAGACTAATCGATTCTTTTTGGGATGCTTGTTTATTCAATTGCTGTTTGTAAACATGATATGGCAATACGTCTTGTTCATTTGAAAAGTTTTTTAAACGTTGATTATTTTTCCCACCAAGATCCAAATGATAATTTATATTGTTTATCATATCTATAGAACTTTTTGTCTCTAGCATCAGATTAACCACCTCCTTGCTGTCTAACTTTCTGTACCTAAAATATACGTGTTAATTTATGTTAATAACAAGTAGTAAAATTCAGTTAAAAATATTTAAAATTATTGTTGTTTTTTTCTATATTATTTTACATGTTTTGTAATTCAGGAAAGTTTCTATAGGATTTAACCTTGTACAAATAAAAATATTGCTATCGTTGAAAATAAAATTAACTACTTAGTTTCGTTTAAAGCAAAGTTAATATAATAAAAAAAACAGGTGGAACTTACTTTCCGCCTGTTTTTTATCTATGGATTATTTAATAAGGGTATGTATTTGAAGGAAATCTTGAATATGGGGGGATTAATTAATCAGCACCTGGTTGAATATCAGCGTAGAAAGTTGAGATGTCTTCTATACTAGTTTGTGCAGCTACATTTTGTGTAGTATCTGTACTAGTTATATTTTCAAATAAAGAAATACCGGATAACATAATAGCTGTAGTAAGAATGACATAAATTTTTTTGATTTTCATAATTCCAACCTCCAGTAGTAGTTGCTTTGTTAATTTAAATACTAATGGATGTCCTTTGTTACACGGAATTAGTAAAAAATTTTGATTTATAATTCCTTTTTTTATAAAAACAAGTTACCTATTTAACCAATTTTATTTGTGATTTATCTTATGTTAAATTATATTAATCCAATACCTACTATTACTGCAGAATCACATAGAGGGGATATTGCGGATATCATTACCAAGATCCTTGATTAATCTCCCTCTATCTATGTATTTTTAGTTTGTTTTAATTCGTCGAATTTTCAATTGATATTTTTAGATATTTTGCTGACATTTTATAAGCGCGATTATCAAAAAAATAGTCTCCTAGTTCATGAGCCAGTTCACTTACTAAAGGATATTGTTTCTTTTCTAAACCAATTTCAATTGCTTTTTGCATCTGTTTTTCATATCCATAATCATCTCCTCTTAATTTAGATATCTTCCCCTTCAATCCATATAGTTGAACATTAGCGTAAGGTACATCAAAAATTGATAATAAATCAAACGCTTCATCCATAAATTTATTAACAGTTTTCCAATCTTTAAATTCTATATGAATCTCTATTAAGCTTCGTAATGCGTATACCTTTTGATGTTTTTGTTCGAGAAACTCACTTAATTGCAAACATTCTTCATAGTACTTAATAGCATTAGTATAGTCTTTTAAACCTTGATAAATTTTCCCATAATTATACGAGATTATAGGTGAATACATAGAATCTCCTTTATTTTCCAACCTACTTTCTGCCTGCTGTAAGCATTCAAGAGCCCTGTCATATAATCCATCTAAATCATACAGTATTGCGAGCATTAACAAAGTATCTATTACTTTATTCTTTATATTAAATCTCAAAAATATTTTGTAAGCTTTCTGCGTATACAAACGACTAATGCTTTTATCTTTATACAGCGCTTTATTTACAAGACACAGATTATAATATACACTGGCGTGTTGAGTAGTTTCTTCTAGATCAAGTAAACTCTCTATCTTCACGTAGATTTCATGTGCAGCCATATAATCTTGTTTATTATAAAAATAATAACCTCGAGCCATTAAATAATATATATAATCTTCAGTATACTGGAGGTCTATTTGATTTGGAATAACTTGCACAGCCTGATTTACAATTGCTTCTACATATACTAAGTTATTATTTCGGGAATGATAGTATATTAAAACACCATAAGCCTTTAATAATAAAAGAATAGAGTCTATATCACGAACATACAGTTCTAAAGAAGATAAATCTTTTTCACTTATAATTTTATCATTTTTATACTTATTACATATTCCAAGGAGCATAGGTTCTATATCCCCATAATCTGCATCTACAAGAAAATTGTAATCAACTTCCATCTTTTTAGCGACCTTTTCTAAAAAAGAAACAGAAGGTTTAATTTGTCCATTTTCAATTCTGCTTAAATACGTTATAGAGCATATTTCTGATACTAATTCCCCTTGCGTAAATTCTTTATGTATACGGATTTGTCGAATACGTTCACCAATATTCATATTTCCACTCCTTTCTTCGAATAACCTGGTTTGATTATTTTAGGGCAATATAATAAGAATAACGCCTATATTATCTATCATAGTATGTGTATAGTTTTATGTTCAGAGAGGGAAATGTTATTAATACGTATTTGGATGCATATGAAATTTGTATGCCCGATTTACTAACATCAGATTTTCCACCTTCTACTTATATTACTATATTATACCAATTTACTCATACTTACGCCTAACAAAATTTATCTTTTATACCTTCAGATCTTTAAAATAAAAGTCTTCTGTCTAAAAACGATAAAATAATTAAAGAACCTTATATGTTGCAGAAACTATCTCAAATCACGAAACATGTAAAACAATACAGAAAAAACTATAAAAAATTCACAATTTTTTTAATTAAATTTTACTAATTGTTATTAACGGGGTACAGTCCCATCGCTATCAACCTAATAAAACAAAATACCCCCTAAAATTTAAAAATGAGCTGACTTCTCAAAATAAATAACTATAGAGAAAGAAAATTTTCATTTAGGGGGTACTTCAAAACCTTAGCTTGATGGGCATGGGGTACCGCCACATCGCTATCAAGCTAATAAAAAGAAATGCCCCCTAAAATGAAAAAATACGCTATTCTTTCTGTAGAATCATAGGAAAGGATGGCGTTTTTTATGTCTGTTTCTGTGT
>NZ_JBFUIN010000021.1:0-31373 GCF_056401855.1 Bacillus sp. P4_D3 | reverse complement strand
AAACAGATCCTTCCCATATAGCAATGAGAAGGATAAGCCAAATTGTTGTGATTATTTTAGATCGCTTCTGGTTTTGCATATTCATCACGGTACTTCCAAACTTTTTCGTCAATCGTTACGCCCGTACTTGGACGATAGTGAATTTTAATAGAAGTAATCACTTCTTCTGCTCCAGCATCGACGCAAGCTTGTTGCGCACGTTTTATGACGTCAAGAAGTACATCTAACTCTCCTTCCAACGTTGTTTCCATTGCCCCTACTTCATAACGAACTCCCGACTGTTGTACAACTTCAATTGCTTTATCAACAACGGAATACACATCTTTGTTCTTCGCTTGTGGTACTACTGAAAATGAAATTGTAACTTGTTGTGACATAATAAAATCCCCCTTACAAAATATGGTTTCAAAAAAAGAAAAGGCTTTCCTACCATGTAGGAAAGCCTTGTATACAAGTTATTCTATAATAACTTATGCTACATCACTTTAAAGTAACTCCCTACGCTGGCATTATCCAGATCAGGTTGAGGGTCGATGTATACTTACATCCTCTCAGCCAATTGGCTCCCCGGTTCTTAATTCGTTTTCATTGTAGCATGATTTATTTTATTGAACAAACAAAAGCGTACATATCATTTCATTATTTTTGGAAAATATACAACTTCTTCACCATGAGCTAATAATTGCTGAATAAATTCTTTATTAATCGCTGGCACTACCAGTTCTTTTTTCTTAATCCATTCATTCGTTCTACGAGTACCCATTACAATTTCAGATTGCTGTGCTCCATCTCCTGCAACTTGAGAAGCAATTAGCTCTGCTATTACTTCATCTTCCTTGGATTGATCCATCGCTAATTCTATCGGAATACCAATTGGACAAACTTTCATATTGTCATTTAATATCCAAACTTTATAATTATCCGCTGGAATTGGATAAGTAGTTGTTGTAATTGTGCATTCTGTCGGACCATATGCATTATTCAATTGAACATGAGTACCAATTCTCTCCCGCCATAATTTCACTACTTCAGCAGTAAGCATTTCTCCACCAACTGCAATTCTCTTTAATGAATCCAACTTATATTTACTTTCATCTGGAAGGTATATTGCTACTTGTTGTAAGAAAATTGTAGCTAATCCTAAAATAGATGTTGCCTTTTCTTTATAAATTGCATTTGCAAAAGCATCGACTGAAAGTCTTTGCTCATCTAATAAAACATATACATTTCCACCACAGAATAATGAAGCAAATAACTCCCAAATAGACGCATCAAAACTAAATGATGGAAACTGTGCAAAAACATCTTCTTCAGTTAATCCATAATGTCTTTGCATCCATGTACATAAATTAACTACTCCGCGGTGCGTTAACATTGTTCCTTTCGGATTTCCTGTAGAACCTGATGTGTAAATCATATATGCAATATCATCAAGATGAATTGATGAGCATACATCCGTATTTGGAAATTTATCAATATCGTAAAGAGACAACTCTTGCATACCTTCATACGGAATTTTCGTTTCCTTCGTTAAAACTAATTTAGATTGACTATCTTCAATAATATCCTGCACACGGTTTGCAGGATAATCTGGATCGATTGGTATATAGGAAGCGCCTGTTTTTAAAATTGCTAATAAACTTACTACCGTATCAATACTTCGCTTCATAAAGATACCGACAGAATCGCCTTGTTTCACTCCATTATGTAATAACATATGAGCGATTTGGTTACTTTTTTTATTTAGTTGTTCATATGTTAATGTTCCTTCTAACGAAGATAAAGCTATACAATTTGAAAACTTCCTTACTGTTTCATAAAACATATCGGAAATACTCTTATTCGGATATGGTACTTCTATATGATTTATCTCTTTATATATTGCTAACTCTTCTTCTGGAATAATATCCATAGCTACAATACATTGCTTCTCGTTTGTAATTCCTTGCTGTAATACATACTCAATTTGCTCTATATAACGAGTCGCTGTTTTTTCTTCCAATTGCATTTTATTATAAGAAACCTCAAAGCAATTATTCTTTACTTCAATAAAGTTCAACTGACTATTTCTATTCTCTTTTCCTACTGTAACTGCAGGTTTCCCTCATCATATTGTAATAATACCTTTTGTACTTCTTCCATGTTTTCTAACTGCACAATTTGATCATTAATTTCTACTTTTAGCTCTTCATAAGAAAGTTCCTCTGAAATCGTAATACATAACGGATAACTACTCTGTTCCATATAATGAGGAATCACTATACATTTTTCATTACTAACATGATGTAACCATACAAAAGTAGCGACTATTATATCTAACTTACTATGTTCGATCGCTTGTATATCCTTAATTTTCATCTGCTTATATTCGTTTACTTGAAAATCCTTCGGTATCATAAGTGGTTCATAATTTTGTTGCGAAAATTGTTCATATCTCTCCACATATGAACGTTTTAAGAAAATACTCATACTGAATCCTCTCGCTCTCCATAAAATAAAGTGAAACTTTAATCAGTGGGGGTGTTCATCACCCACTGATTAAAGTTTCACTTCCAACATCCTTAAATTTATATATTATACTATTAATTAAATAAAGAAAGGTGCAGATTATATCTACACCTTTCTTTATTTAATTAACTTTTAAATTCTCCAATCAACCCTTGTAACTCCTGTGAAAGCCAACTTAAAGAAGTAGCTAATTCTGCTATATCTTGCACAGACATTTCTTGCTCCTTCATACTCTCTTCAACGTTACTACTACTGTTTGCATATGTATTTGCAATATGAGATAGCTCATTTACAACTTGTACAATATTTTGGCTATTTTGCAGAATATCACTTGAATTGCTAGAAACGGCTCTAACTTGATTTGTAACAGATTGTGCTGATTTTGAAATTTTCTCGAAGAATGAACCGCTACTTTGAACAAGTGTAATTCCAGACTCTACCTCTTTTGAACCTTTCTGCATTGAAACTACAGCATCTTCTGCTTCAGCCTGTGTTTCCCCTATTAATTTAGCTATATCTTTTGCTGATGCTTCTGTTTGTTCTGCTAATTTACGCACTTCATCAGCAACAACGGCAAACCCTCTTCCAGCTGCCCCAGCACGTGAAGCTTCAATGGAAGCATTTAAAGCTAATAAATTCGTTTGATTTGAAATACCTGTAATTACAGTTACAATATCACTTATTTGTTTTGATCTTGTTTCCAACGAATAAATGATAGAAGATAAATCTTGTACTGCTTTTTGAATTGAACTCATTTGATTAATAATTTGTTCAATAACTCCATTACCCTCAACCGAATGTTGCTCCATACCTTCTGAAGTAGTGGCAACTTGTTTCGCAGCCCCTGTTATTTCTTCCATCTTATGTTCCATTTCATGTACAATCCATAAACATTGTTGTACAGAAGTTTCTTGCGACTGAGCACTAGCTCTTAATCCTACAATAGAACCCGCAATCTCTTGAACTGCCATACTATTCTCCTCTGTACTTGCTGACAATTCTTGCGAAGATGAAGAAACCTGTTCTGCCGTCTGCTTCACTTTATCTATAATTCCTTTAAACTTCTCAATTGTGTTATTAAAATACGAATTAATAATACCGATATCATCTTGTCTTTCCACTAATTCAATACTTAAATCTCCTTCACCCACTTTACGTAATCCTTCACGTAAATCTTGTAATGGAGCAAGTGAATTACGTACAATCAAGAATTGAATAAAAGTCGCAATTAAAACTGAAATACAAATAAACATTAAACCTTGCATAATAAATTTCTTCTTTGTACTAGGAACAATAGACGCATCTAAATCAGCTGCAACAATTGCAACAATATTTTCTTCTCCATCTGTAATTGGCTCTAATATTGTTACCCATGATCCCAGTTCATCTTCATATATTTCCGTCATTTGTGCTTTTTTCGTGGCCATTACTTTATCGTATGCCTTCATCCAACGAACTGGTTGTTCATAATAGTCTCCTGGTTTTACTTGAACAGCATTCGCTAATTCTGTAGCCAAACCAACTACTTGAAGCTCACCTTTTGCATTTGTTTTTGCTCCAACAACATACGTTTGTCCAACACTTTTCAATTCTTTTGTAACTTCATCTAACTGCTCTGTTAATTTAGCTCTTTTTTCTTTTTGTGCCGTCGGGTTTTTCGCGACATCTCTTACTACTTCTGCCTCTAATTTATGTAATACCGTATCTCCCGTTTCAATAGACTGTCTTTCAAATATAGACATCATACTATTTTGAAACATATTAAAACTTAACGCCCCCATACTACCAACAAGCGTTAAAATAACGAGTACAGTTAACAATACATTCTTTTGAAGAAACGATAGCTTATGCCAATATTTTTTCATTCACATTACCTTCCTTAATTCAGTTAATACAAAATAATAATTTCAAAACACATCCTTTAATTGATAACTATTCTCAAATATAAACCCAAAAAAAAAGACCAATGAAAAAGCATTGGTCAAAACCAACCCTATCCGTCCGGTAACTGGCTAGCATAGTCGTTTGACCTTAGCCCCTGTAGTTTTGCGTCCTCATGTTTCCATCAGTTTGCCTTTCTCGCTGAACGAGTTGAACGATATGGGAGTTCTATGAGAATTTAAATATTCTCTTTCAAAGATTACAACATAAAAATTAAAATGTCCACTTATTTAGAGATCTAAATATGAAGTTTTAATGTATTATTTTTTCGAAATAATTTAACAAAATACGTGAATGTTACATTTCTTGTGTTATATAATAAAAAACGTATATAACACAAGGATTATTCCAGATATTCATTTAATTTTCATTCAAATTAAACTATTTGGATATATCTTAACTTACGAATTCCGGAGGTAGTTTATCATGTTTTGGCTACAATTTCTTACTTTACTACTCTGCATTTTTATTGGCGCACGCTTAGGCGGAGTTGGTCTAGGAGTAATGGGTGGCGTTGGTATGGCAATACTTGTTTTCGTCTTCCACTTACAACCTACAGCTCCTCCTATTGATGTAATGCTTATGATTTTAGCAGTAATTACAGCTGCCGGTGCTTTGCAAGCTGCTGGAGGAATGGATTATCTCGTCTACCTTGCTGAGAAAGCATTACGAAAAAATCCAAAGCGCATTACATTTTTTGCTCCTATTGTTACTTATTTATTCACGCTATGCGCAGGAACTGGTCATGTCGCTTATTCTGTACTTCCCGTTATCGCCGAAGTATCTCGTGAATCAGGAATTAGACCTGAACGACCAATGTCAATTGCCGTTATCGCTTCCCAGCAGGCAATTACAGCTAGTCCAATATCGGCTGCAACAGTTGCACTTTTAGCAATGTTAGCCGACTATAAAATCACCTTGTTAGATATTTTAAAAGTCAGTATCCCTTCTACTTTCATCGCTTGTATGGTAGCTGCATTCGTTGCTAGTAAAATGGGAAAAGAATTAAATGAAGACCCTGAATACTTGAAGCGATTAAAAGAGGGAATGATCCCTAAACTTGAAGAGAAAAAAGAATTTGCAGGTTCAAAAGGCGCGAAATTATCAGTTATTCTTTTCCTAGTCGCAACTTTCCTTGTTGTACTTCTCGGTTCATTTGAAACACTTCGTCCAGGATGGATGGTTGATGGGAAATTAGTTCGTCTGTCAATGCCAAACACAATTGAAATGGTCATGTTAACCATTGCTGCTCTTATTATTATTTTCTGTAAACCAAATGTGGAAAGCATTGTAACTGGTAACGTCTTTAAAGCAGGCGCAACAGCAGTTGTTGCTATTTTTGGTATCGCTTGGATGGGAGATACTTTCTTCAACGGAAACTTAAATATAATTCAAGGGTCAATTCAACACTTAGTGACAAGTGCACCATGGCTATTTGCTATCGCACTATTCATTCTATCTATTTTACTGTATAGCCAAGCAGCAACAGTTCGTGCTTTAGTGCCACTTGGACTATCACTTGGTATTCCGCCAGCATTACTTATTGCAATGTTCCCTGCAGTAAATGGATACTTCTTCATTCCAAATTACGGGACAATCGTTGCTGCAATTAATTTTGATCGCACTGGTACAACAGGAATTGGCAAATATGTTTTAAATCATAGCTTTATGATTCCTGGCCTGATCGCAACCTTTACTTCTATCGGAATTGGAATGCTCTTAATTTCAATTATGTTTTAAATAAAAGCACAAACCTACAATTTAAAAGGGTTTGTGCTTTTTTAATCAAACGTTTGTTTAAATAAAGTGAAACTTTAATCAGTGGGGGTTTTGTTCATCCCCCACTGATTATTATCCCGCAAATAGCGGGATAAACGAAGCAACTCATTTTGCGACTCTACAAACTCTTATTTACTTCCTCAGCTAATTTCTTCGTACTTTCATACGCAGATTCCGCTAAGCTAATCGCTGAAATAACTGAAACACCTTCTGCACCCGCGTCTATAACTGAAGCCGTATTTTCAATTGTAATCCCACCAATCCCAACGATCGGTATTGTAATCTCTTGTTCCCTAAAATACTTTAGACCTTTCGTTCCTTGAACCGCTTTCGTATCTTTTTTCGTGCTCGTCGGGAAAATTGGACCAACTCCTAAATAATCGGCTCCATTTTCAATCGCCCAGCGTGCTTCTTCAATTGTATGTGTAGATACTCCAATAATTTTATCTCCCATTTTTTTACGAACAGATGTAATTCCTTCATCATCTTGTCCAACATGCACGCCATCTGCATCTAACTCGAGGGCTAGTTCTACATCATCATTTACGATGAATGGTACACCATACTCCTTGCAAAGCGCTTGTAGTTCTTTCGCAAAATCAATACGTTTCTCTCCCGTTAAAGCTCCTTCTCCCTTTTCACGAAATTGAAAAATTGTTATACCACCTTCTAGTGCATCTCTCAATACTTGTAGTGGCTCCTTCGTACAATTGTTACTTCCCATAATAAAATATACTGGTAATAACCTAGACATTTCATCCATTGTAATACGCGACATCTAGTTCCCCCTCCTTACTGTATAACCTCAATCTTCCCATACTTCTCAATATCATCTGAAGTCGTATTCGCCAACTGATTTAAAAATTCAATTTGGAAGCTTCCTGGTCCATTCTCTACAGTTTTCGAAGCCGCTATTTCTGCTGCTACTCCATAAAACGTTAAAGCCGCGACCGCTGCCTTCATATAATTTTTTTCAACCGCTGCAAATGCTCCTATTACAGAAGTTAATAAGCAGCCTGTCCCGGTAACTTTCGTTAAAATAGGATGGCCATTTCGAATAAGAATAGTTCGCTCTCCATCTGTAACAACATCTTCTTCTCTAGTAATTACCGCAACTGTATTTAATTCATCCGCTGCCTGTTTTGCAATATTTACAACATTACCATTTCCTGTACCAGCGTCTACACCTTTAATTTCCCATTTCTCATTAATAACATTAGCAATTTCAGCTGCATTTCCGCGGATTATCGCTAAATCTATTTCAGCTGGAATATGTCTCGCCACTTCTGTTCGATAAGAAGTTGCTCCTGCCCCAACTGGGTCAAATAATACTGGTACATGATGTTTATTTGCTGATTTCCCAGCAATGAGCATTGCTTCTACCTCTTCAGAACGAAGTGTCCCCATATTTAAAACAAGCGCGTCCGCAATGCTAGCCATTTCTGCTACTTCTTCTTTTGCATACGCCATTACAGGCGATGCTCCTAATGCTAACAAACCGTTTGCTGTAAAATTCGTTACAACAACATTTGTAATATTATGAACGAGCGGATTAGACTCTCTTACCAAATCCACTACTTTACTAATTTCTTTCATATTCATCCTTTTCATCTCCTAACTATAGTGATGGGAGATACACAAAAAGGCACTTTGCGCGTACGCAAAGTGCCTGAACATGTGCTTTTACACTCTCCCTACGCTGGCATTATCCAACAGGTTCAAATGGTCAATGACGGACTATTAGTCATACTCTCAGTTTGCATCCACAAACTCCCATGTGTTTATTATTCATCTACTTCAAAGTCTACCCTTATTCTAATAAAATGACAAGCTCTTTACTTCCTTACATAAAATGGGACTTTAATCAAAAAACATACAAACCTTAGGCGCAACTGAATCTCAAGAAGATGTGTGCTATATTTAACGTATGGAAATTTGAAAGGATGTTTTTAATATGGTAAAAAGCGTTGTAATTGCTGAAAAACCTTCCGTTGCACGAGATATTGCTCACGTACTGAAGTGTGATAAAAAAGGAAACGGCTATCTTGAAGGTAGTAAATATATTGTAACTTGGGCTTTAGGTCATCTCGTTACATTAGCTGATCCAGAAAGCTATGATGTGAAATATAAAAATTGGAATTTAGAAGATTTACCGATGCTACCGGAGCGTTTGAAATTAACAGTTATTAAACAAACTGGTAAACAATTCAATGCTGTGAAAAGCCAGCTACTTAGAAAAGATGTAAATGAAATCATTATAGCTACTGACGCCGGTCGTGAGGGCGAGTTGGTCGCACGCTGGATTATCGATAAAGTTAAAATGCAGAAACCGATTAAACGTCTATGGATTTCATCTGTTACCGATAAAGCAATTAAAGATGGCTTCGCAAATTTAAAGCCAGGAAAAGCATATGACAATCTATACGCTTCAGCTGTCGCACGTTCAGAGGCTGACTGGTATATCGGTCTTAATGCGACTCGAGCATTAACTACTCGCTTTAATGCCCAACTAAATTGTGGTCGTGTGCAAACACCTACTGTAGCCATGATTGCAAGCCGTGAAGATGAAATCAAACATTTCAAAGCTCAAACTTACTATGGTATCGAAGCTCAAACAGCTGAGAGATTAAAGCTAACTTGGCAAGATACAAAAGGAAATAGCCGTAGCTTTAATAAAGAAAAAACTGATGCAATCGTAAACAAAATTAGTAAGCAAAATGCTACTGTTGTAGACATTGATAAAAAACAAAAGAAATCATTCGCCCCTGGTCTTTACGATTTAACTGAACTACAACGTGATGCGAATAAAATATTTGGTTACTCTGCGAAAGAAACATTAAACATTATGCAAAAATTATATGAACAGCATAAAGTTTTAACGTACCCTCGTACAGATTCACGCTATATTTCATCTGATATTGTCGGAACACTTCCAGAGCGTCTGAAGGCTTGTGGAGTTGGAGAATACCGTCCTTTAGCACATAAAGTATTGCAGAAACCTGTAAAATCTAATAAATCATTTGTTGATGATAGTAAAGTAAGTGATCATCACGCAATTATTCCAACAGAGAGCTATGTAAACTTCTCAGCTTTCACCGATAAAGAACGTAAAATTTATGACTTAGTTGTAAAACGTTTCTTAGCTGTTTTATTCCCGGCCTTTGAATATGAACAACTAACATTGCGCACGAAAATTGGTGACGAAACGTTCATCGCACGTGGAAAAACGATTTTACATGCTGGTTGGAAAGAGGTTTATGAAAATCGATTTGAAGATGATGATGCAATCGATGATGTAAAAGAACAAATCTTACCTCGCATCGAAAAAGGCGACACATTAAACGTAAAACTAATTGTCCAAACATCAGGTCAAACGAAAGCACCTGCACGTTTTAATGAAGCAACATTACTTTCAGCGATGGAAAACCCAACAAAATACATGGATACGCAAAACAAACAACTTGCTGATACATTAAAATCAACTGGTGGGTTAGGTACTGTAGCTACACGTGCTGATATTATCGACAAGTTATTCAATTCGTTCTTACTTGAAAAACGTGGTAAAGATATTCATATTACTTCAAAAGGCCGTCAGTTACTTGATTTAGTGCCAGAAGAACTGAAATCTCCTACACTAACTGGTGAATGGGAGCAAAAGTTAGAAGCTATCGCTAAAGGAAAGTTAAAGAAAGAAGTATTCATTTCAGAAATGAAGAACTATACGAAGGAAATTGTTACTGAAATTAAATCAAGCGATAAAAAATATAAGCACGACAACATTTCAACGAAGACTTGTCCAGACTGTGGTAAACCAATGTTAGAAGTAAACGGTAAAAAAGGTAAAATGCTTGTATGCCAAGATCGCGAATGTGGTCACCGTAAAAATGTATCCCGCACCACAAACGCACGCTGTCCTCAGTGTAAAAAGAAACTAGAACTTCGTGGTGAAGGAGCAGGCCAAATTTTCGCATGTACATGTGGCTATCGTGAGAAACTTTCTACATTCCAAGAGAGACGTAAAAAAGAATCCGGCAGCAAAGCTGATAAACGTGACGTCCAAAAATATATGAAACAACAGAACAAAGAAGAAGAACCATTAAACAATCCATTCGCAGAAGCATTAAAGAAATTAAAATTTGATTAAACAAAAAGGTTCCTACCACTATCGGTAGGAACCTTTTATTTTAATGAATAATTTTACTTCCTTTTGCGTTCTCAACAAACTTTTCACTTGATTTGTTAATTGGTTTTTTCAGTAATAATGCAGCCACAACCATGATTACTACGAAAGCACTTAACACAAGTAAATCTCTAGTTACTATATCCCAAAGCATTCCACCTACTGTTTCACGAATTGCACTAATAGCATATGTGAATGGTAAGAACGGATAAAGTGCTTGGAAGAACGGTGGTGTCATTTGAATTGGGAATGTACCGCCCGATCCTGCTACTTGCAGTACAAGTAAAATGATCGCCATCGATTTCCCAACGTTTCCGAAAATAGAAACGAGTGAGTACACGATACAAACAAATACTCCCCCAATAAATAAACTAAATAACACAAACCAGAATTTGTCGACTACGTACGTACCGAGTAAGAATATATCCCCCATCGATACGATAAACGCCTGTGAAAGACCTATCGTTAAGAATGTTAATAAACGTCCAAAGTATATTTCATGGCTCTTATAATTAGCGCCCTCTTCATGTACTTCTACCGTTAATAGTGAAACCATTAATAGTGCGCCTACCCATAATGCAAGCACTGTATAGAATGGTGACATTGCTGAACCGTAGTTCGGCATTGCAAATAATTTATTCTCTTTTAAATTCACTGGATTTGCAAAGTAGTCACTTTGCTTTTCAACATCGTTTTTCAATAAGCGTATGATGTCTTTTATATCCTCTTCAGATTCAAAATCACGAATTTTATTTGCTAATTCTTTAATCTTTTTCTCAGTCTCCGGCATTTCAGCTTTAATGTCTGCTAATTTCTTTCTACCGTCTACTAAGCCTTTTGATGAATCTTCTAGTAATTTTTTAACATCTGGAAGCTTTTTGTCTGCATCATTTAAAATTTGAGTTGTATTTTTCGACATCTCTTTTGTACGAGCAATTGCTGTATTGAAGCCTGGTACAATTTCTGCATCATACGTCGATAATACATCTGTTAATTGAGCTGATCCGCCTTTTGCTGCATTGTTAATACTTTCAATTACATCTTTTGTAGGCTTCTGCCCATTATTAATAAGTGTAATTCCCTTATTCGTTGCATCTACACCTTTTTGTAAACTACTTTTCGCTTTATTTAACTTTGTAATTCCATTATTAAGGTTTTTATCACTATTCACATCTGCTAAAACCTTATTTGTGCTTTCTAGAACTGGAATCATATCGTCAATTAAACCGATGCCAGATTGGAATTGACCATTTAAGCTGTTTAAAGCCGCTTTTGATCCTTCTAAACCGTTAACACCTTTATTCTGTAAATCCTCCATTGCTTTTTGGACGCTAGATTTAGTACTTTCAATACTATTTTTCGCTTTATCGTAATCTGCTTTTGCATTATCATATGCTGCATTTGCATCAACTTTAGCTTGATCTACTGTACTAACTGCTTTTTGATAATCTGCTACAAATGTTTCATTATAATCTTTTTCAGCTCGATCGATTAAAGCATTTGTTTCATTTAATTTCTGATTGATTCCATCTCGCACATCTTGTTTTACTTCTTGACCTGTGCTAATTAAATCGTTTAAACGTTTAAAGCGATTATTTAAATCTTGTTGTCCATTCTTAATATCCGTTAAATGCTCTTTTCTTGTTTTAAAGAAATTTTGCCCAAACTCAGTTTGAGCCCCTTGCTCTAAACGAGCCATAACATCAATTACATAAGAAAGATTGTCAATGTGCGTTTGAAGATTATTAGATATAGTCGAAATATTTTTCTTAGCTATCTCTGGATCCACGCTTCCATTTTGCAATCCATCCATAACACTTTGTGCATAAGCTGTTCCTGCACGGGATGAACTTAAAACATTATTGACTGTTTGATTAATATTTTGCGCTATATTTTTATAACCATCACTATTCAACTTAGAAAGGTCCGGTCTCACTGGGAATTCAGGCAATCCATTCATTCCAGACAAATCAGGAATGGCTAAATCCACACCCGGATTCATTAAAAAGTCAGTAAATGCAGCTGCACTATCCATAACACCTTGGGCTACTACTAAATCATTTCTTATCGTACCTGGAGCATTTTTCAATGTTTGATCTTGATTCGCAAAGAACTTATCTAAATTTGCCAATGCTTCCTGTCCATCATTTATTACACTCTCTACAACAGGTAAATCTTTTTGCGCTACTTTCACAATGTCTTCCGCTCGCGTCGCATCATCTAATGCTTTATCCACAAGTGTATTCATTTCTGGGAACTGTGCTTCTAACTTAAATACAAGATCTTTGACCTTTTCAATACTCGGTAAGTTAGTTTCTAAATCGATTCCAAGGTCATTGAAGATTTTAAAAATCTCACCGTTTGCTGTTTTAACAAAGTTTTTACTAACCTCTTCTGTAAGACCCGATGCACCTTTAGCTGTAATCTTCGGTGCAATGGCATTCACCTTTTCATTTACATAGTAATCAATTTCCGGTTTCTGTGGATTTTCATTCAAGACTGTTGCAATCTTTTCAGAAAAATCTTTTGGAATAGTAATACTTGCGGAATAATCTCCACGCTCTACTCCATAAATTGCTTGCTTTTCATCAACAAACTTCCACCCGAAATTTTTGTCCTTCTTAAGTGAATCTACAATTTCTTCCCCGATGTTAATATCTTTTCCTCTTAAATTTGATCCAACATCTTGGTTAGAAACTGCAATCTGGATTCCTTTCGTATTTCCGTAAGGATCCCAAGAAGCTTTAATGTTAAACCATGCATATAACGATGGTAAAATCATTAACCCTAAAACAATAACAATTGCAGCCCAATGTTTGGCTACATTCCGTAAATCTGTCTTATAAATACGCCAAATCTGTTTCATATAAGCAATCACCTAATTATATATTTTTCTTTCTTTAGAAAATGATACATGCATTTTGCAATTATATCACTTTCTACATCGTGGATTAAACGAAAACATACTATTTTTCCCATTAAATATTTCACTTACTTCATTATATAACGAAGTTAAAAAAGTATGCATACAAAATGACCAAATTAGTTTTACATTCAATAATAACAAATATATAGGAAATGTCATAAAAAATACAAGTATTTTCTCTTGGGAATACTTGTATTTATCAAAAAACCCTCCCAGCTTTTCATTATCTGTGAGGGTTTCTTCTATTATATATCTAATTGTACTTCTACACCGAAATGATCAGAAATTACATTTCGATTTGTTCCATTAAAAATGACTTTTGAAGAATTAACTGTTTTACTTTGATTGCTTAATATTAGGTCGATTCGTAATTTCTGTTTATTTTCATCCCAACCAGCAATCTCTCCTTGGACAGTTGTTCCTTCATCCTTCTCTATCGCTAGTTCATATGTGTCATATAAACCTTTTTGCATCGTATACTCATAACCCTCTCCTTCCAAACGAGCATTGTTATTAAAATCACCCATTAAGAAGAAAAGTTCATTGCTATTTACACGCTCCATTAAACGATCAACTTGGTCTTTGAATGATTCTTCTTCATCATTCCACCAACCGAGATGGCAAGAATAAAACGTTATATTCTTATCATTATAAGCAATTGTTGCACTTACAATTTTGCGTGTTTTCCAATACGTTGTATCCTTATTTTTTGAGACAAAGAACGTATCTTCCTTTACAATGTTGTGCTTTGTTATAATTGCTAATCCTTCTTCGTACACATCATATCCAATATGAGAGGAATCCCAAATAATATTGTATTCTTTTACGTTTAATGCTCTTAACTCTTCTAGCAGTAAAAGTCCAAAATTATCTTTTTTCTTGTTACCGCATACATTTTCAGCTTGTATAGACTGACTTACTTCTTGTAATGCGATCACATCATAATCTTCTTCTTGAATTGCTTTAGCAAGATACTTTATTTTTTCAATTTGATTCTCTTCTTGCCAAGAGTGACAATTTAAAGTTAGCAATTTCATATTATTACGCACCTAACATATCTTGAATGTCTGACTTTAATACGTCAGCTTTCGGGCCATATACGGCTTGTACACCTTTATCTTTAACAATAAGTCCTAAAGCACCATTTTGTTTCCATTGTGCTTCTGGTGCAACAACATCTAAATCTTTTACTGTTATACGTAAACGTGTCATACAAGCATCTACGTCAGCAATATTATCTTTTCCGCCCAATAAATCAATAACTTTTGTTGCTAATGAACCATCTTGTACATTTCCTGTTCCTTCTGATGACTCATCTTCATTATCAATATAGTTACCTGCACGTCCTGGTGTTGGTAAATTGAATTTTTTAATTAAGAAATTGAATAACGTAAAGTTAAGACCGAAGAACACTAATGAAACAATGACAAAGTTAATTAAATCTCTTGTTAATCCTGCATTGACCATCATTGGTGTACGTGTAATTAACTCAATAAATCCAAATGCATGAACACGTAAATCAATTAAATCTACTAATGCGAATGCAAGTCCTGTTGTAATTGCATACACAACATATAATACTGGCGCAATAAACATGAACATGAATTCAATTGGTTCTGTTACACCTGTTAAGAATACTGCTAATGCAGCTGATAAGAACATTGGTTTATATTTTGCACGTTTTTCCTTATCAACATTACGGAACATCGCAAATGCAATCCCCATTAACGCTGCTGTTGAGCCGATAACTTGTCCAGCTTTGAAACGAGCTGGTACAACGTTATTTAATAAATCGTTATATGCTTTCGTATCTCCATTTGCTAATAAGTTATTTAAATCTGTAATCCATGCAAGCCATAATGGGTCTTGTCCTGCTACAACTTGTCCAACTTTTGAACCAGTTAACATCGTATATGTTCCGCCTAGCTCTGTGTAGTTCATCGGAATCGTTAACATATGATGTAATCCAAACGGTAATAATAAACGTTCTAACGTTCCGTATACAAACGGTGCAACAATTGGTGCACTGTCTTTAGATGCTGCAATCCAGCGACCAAATTCATTTAATCCACTTTGGATAAATGGCCATACAAGTGATAATACAATCGCAGTAACTGTAGACCATACAATTACAACGAATGGCACGAATCGTTTTCCATTAAAGAATGCTAATGCCTGTGGCAGTTTATTATAGTTATAGTATTTGTTATATAAAGTAGCTCCTAGGAAACCTGTGATAATCCCTACGAAAACTCCCATGTTTAATGCTGGTGCACCAAGTACAGAAGTAAAGTAATCTTTTACAAGTAAATCTCCTGCTAATGATGAAGAAACTGTCGCTTTTGAATCCGCTAACATTTGAGCGTTTACGCCAAAAATAGCTCCTGTAATTCTGTTTGTTAAGACGAATGCTAACAGTGCTGCAAATGCACCACCTGCGCGATCCTTCGCCCAAGATCCCCCAATTGCTACTGCGAATAAAATGTGTAGGTTTGTAATAATTGCCCAACCGATGTCTTCCATTACTCGAGCAATTGTATGAACTGCGTTAATATCCCCAGCAGACATCCCAATTAACTTACCGATCGAAATCATTAAGCCCGCTGCCGGCATTACAGCTACAACAACTAACAATGCTTTCCCGAACTTTTGCCAAAAATCAAAAGACGTAATTTTCATCTGTTCTTCCTCCCCTTTATTTATAACAACATAATGATTTAAATTATAATTTCTGTTTCTCTTATGAAAACGATTCCTTCTTTTTTTGTTACGCAACCGTTTTCATAAATCTATTTTAATAAAAGCGTTTTCACATTGCAATAGAAATTTATTTTTTTTCATAAAAAAAGATGCTCCAAGAGCATCCTTTTTTATTATGAAATGCGATAAACCCTTGTTTCATAAGGTTTTAACGTGATTGTAGTTAATTGATCATGATCGGAAACTTTATAGTTATTTAAAAGCAAACGTTTGCGTTCTAGTGCAAATTTCTCCTCATTATACACTGCTTCCTCTTTCGAGATATTACTAATAACAATAATTTTTTCATCGTTTAATGTACGAGTATATGCGTAAATTTGCGGATTATCTTCTAAAAGTAAATCATACGTACCATAATTTAATACATCGTTCTCTTTTTTCAAGGCAATCATTTTTTTATAGAAATTGAAAATAGATCCCTCTTCATTTTTCTGCTTTTCAACATTAATTTCTTCATAATTTGGATTCATGCCAAACCAAGGTGTTCCCGTTGTAAAGCCAGCATTACTTTCAGCACTCCACTGCATAGGTGTACGTGAATTATCGCGGCAAGAAGCCCATATAATTTCCATCATATCTTGATGCGATACTCCTTCTGCAATTTTCTCACGATATAAATTTTTAACTGCTACATCATCATAATCTTCAATATTTGGGAACTGAACATTTGTCATACCAATTTCTTGTCCTTGATAAATAAACGGTGTGCCGTGCATAAAGAAATACATCGCACCTAAAGCCGTTGCACTTTCACGCCAATATTCTTTATCATTTCCCCAAGTAGACACAATACGTGGCTTATCATGATTTTCAATGTATAAAGCATTCCATCCCTTATTTTCTAAACCTTTTTGCCACTTTGTTAATACTTTTTTCAACTCAACAACGTCAAGATCTTTCTTCTTTTCTGCATCCCATAAGCTTAAATGCTCAAACTGGAATACCATATTGAATTTACCGTTCTCTTCTCCAACCCAAAGATCAGCATCTTCAACTTTCACACCATTTGCTTCTCCAACAGTCATAATATCGTATTTAGCAAATGTATTTTCTTTTAATTCTTCTAGTAATGGCTGAATACCATCTACATTCATATGTTTGTCAAAAGAAGGCACATACTTTAACCCTTTTGGGTTTGGCATATCCTGTAAACCATCTTCTTTTTTTATGTGGCTAATCGCATCAACGCGGAAACCATCAATACCTTTATCAAGCCACCAATTAACAGTATCATATAAAACTTCACGAACTTCTTTATTCTCCCAGTTTAAATCTGGTTGTTTACGCGAGAATAAATGTAAATAATATTGCTCTGTCACTTCATCATATTCCCATGTAGAACCATTAAAGATACTTTCCCAATTGTTTGGTTCCGCGCTGTCTTTACCATCATGCCAAATATACCAATCACGTTTCGGATTGTCTTTAGAAGAACGTGACTCAATAAACCACGGATGTTCATCACTTGTATGATTAATAACTAAATCAATAATAAGCTTCATATCACGCTTATGAACTTCATCTAGTAATGCATCAAAGTCTTCCATCGTACCAAATTCATCCATAATATCTTGATAGTCACTAATATCATAACCATTATCGTCATTAGGTGATTTATACATTGGACAAATCCAAATTACATCTATACCTAAATCTTTTAAATAATCCAGTTTTGCAATAATACCTTGTAAATCTCCAATACCATCACCATTTGAATCCATAAAGCTACGTGGATAAATTTGATAAGCGACAGCTTCTTTCCACCATGTCTTATTCATACTAATTCTCTCCTTTTGCATCCCATCGGATTTTTTATGCAAACGTTTTCGTAACACTATCATAACAAAATATGAATAGTTTGCAACTGTTTTCATTGAACTCTATGTAGATTCCTGATTCTTATGCTTTATTTATTTCTCACAAAGATAAAGTGGAACTTTAATCAGTGTGGGCTGTCCATCCCCCACTGATTATTAGCCCTTACCAATCGGACTTTTACGAGCAGCCCTATCTTCTTGCTTCAGCCGGATTGTCTTACAGCTCGGCAAATAACGGGATAAATCTAATCCTTCTCCTCTTCTCGTCCATGCGTGTTAAATATACTCTTCATATACTAATACAAGCTCATATTATTTCAGAAAGGAGATATAAATTGAAACAAACAAAATTAACTGGTCGTATCGTCGTTCCCTCGGATCCTGAGTATGACATAGCCCGAATAAATTTAAATTTAAGCATTCCAAAATTCCCTTGTATTATTGTTTTTTGTCAAAATAAAAATGATGTGTGTAACGCCTTAAAATGGGCACGTGAGCGTCATATACCATTTCGCTTAAGAAGTGGACGTCATAGCTACGAAAACTTCTCTCTTTTAAATGGCGGGCTTATTATTGATGTGAGTGAAATGAAGCAAATTACGGTTAGTACAAGGAAATTAACAGCAACAATCGAAGCTGGTGCAAATCTCGGAACTGTTTATAAAGAACTTTGGAAATATAGTGTTACAATACCAGCTGGCACAAGTGCAAGTGTCGGAATTGTGGGGTTAACACTCGGCGGTGGCATTGGCATGCTTTCACGCTTATTTGGACTAACATGTGATCAATTAGTAGAAGTCGAAATGGTACAAGCGTGCGGAAAATTTGGTGCAAAAATCATTCGCGCAAATGAACGAGAAAACTCTAGCCTGTTTTGGGCATGCCGCGGCGGTGGGGGTGGGAATTTCGGGATTGTTACTTCCTTAACTTTTCGAGTCCATCCTATAAAAAACGTCTCAATTTTCTCGCTTACATGGGAATGGGAAGACTTTATTGCTGCATTTCAAGCTTGGCAAAACTGGGCACCTTATATAGATGAACGTCTCACTTCATCAATTGAATTATTCTCCAAACAACGAAATAAAATCGAGGTTAAAGGTGAATTTGTTGGCTCTCCCTCTGAACTCTATCCTCTATTATCTCCTCTTCTTGAAACTGGTAACCACTCTCTCTTTATAGATGAAGTTCCTTATATAAAGGCTGTTCAATTCTTTAATAGTGGTAATATCCCTGAAAAATTTAAGCGCTCTGGTTCCTATGTATATAAAACGATTCCCCTTAAAGGCATTCAAATCATGCAACATTTTCTTTCTCATGCACCAAATAAAGATGCGAGTATTTGGCACCAATCACTCGTAGGTGCTGTGGAAAATATTTCTTCGAATGAAACAGCTTATTTCCACCGCAAGGCAATTATTGCTCAAGAATATATTACTTCTTGGAAATGCAACGATGAAGAAAACCGAAATATACGCTGGGTTAAAGATTTACGGGAAAGCTTAGATCCTTACACACTGGGAGACTATGTCAATTGGCCCGATATCGACATAAAAAATTGGCAAACTAGTTATTATGGCTCTAATTTTCAAAGGTTGCGTAAAGTGAAGACAGCATATGACCCTTGTAATGTTTTTCGTTTTCAACAAAGCATTCCTCCTTCCCATACGTAAAAAGGAAGAACAGAATTCTGTTCTTCCTTTTTACATTGAAAATCGTTCAATTGTTTGTTTCAAATCAGCTGCTTGCTTCTCTAAATCCTTTAATAATCGATCAATTATTACCATATTTTTAGACTGTTGGAGAGTCACACGTGCCACTTCTTGTGAACCAGCTGATGTTTCCTCAGCAATTGCTGCTACAGCCTTCGTCTGTGCTCCTGTTTGATGAATGTGACTCACTTGTTCGTTCATATAGCTACTAATTTGCTTAGTTGCATCGGCAACTTCCATAATACTCGATGACATTTCTTTTAAAATTAATTCAGTAGCTTCTCCTCGTTTTGCCTCTTCTTTAGCTGTTTTCACTTGCTCCGTCATTTTCAATGCGACTTGTTGCACTTCTTCCTGCATATTCCGTAATAATTGCGATATATTTCTGGCAGAATGATCACTTTCATCAGCAAGTTTACGTACTTCTTCAGCTACAACTGCAAAGCCCCTTCCATGCTCTCCAGCACGAGCTGCCTCAATAGAAGCATTTAATGCTAATAAATTCGTTTGACTAGCAATCTCACTCACAACAGAAACAATATGTTCTACTTGTTTCATTCGTTCTTCTAACTTCTGTACATTTTGCATCGAATCTTCATTCTCTTTTGCCAATGTTTGAATGCCTTGAATTAAAGAAGTAAAGACACGTGTACTTTGTCCTAAAGCTTGAACCATTTCTAAAGACAACTCGTCGGACTTTTTTGCTTTTTCTTCTACTTCACTCGCAATAGAGGTTGTTGTATCGACAGTTGAAACAATCGCCTGAATGGAAGCTGCTGATTGCTCGGCGCCAGAAGAAATCTCTGCAAGAGTTTCAGACACACCGCGTGCTTGCTTTGTCGCTTCCCCTGTTTGTTTTCTAATTTGCTGAACTTGATTATTTGTATACGAAAATGTAGTATCAATATTTTTTACCATACCTCTTAAGTTCTCGAGCATCATATTAAATGCAACACTTAAAGATTTAATCTCATCATCTACTTTTGGCAACGGGACATCTTCACGAATATCACCATCAGCCGCTTTCCTTGCTGCTTCTTCCAACTTTCGAAGTGGTTTAATTAAAAATATTGCTGCCCCATACGCTAAAATTCCAGACCATACTACACCTAATAACATAACGATAATATTATAAACAGTTTGACTTACATAACTTTGAAAATAATCATATATAACGTAAATAAAAAATAAACTTGTTGAATATGTAATTAAAGCTAAAACTGTAGTAAATAGCATAAGCTGTATACGTAAACCAAAGGAAAATGTCTTCCTTTCTTTTTCCATCTCTTCTTTCCCCCTTCTTATAAGCAATATAAGTGCTACCTATATATTATTATCCATATTTTCGTTATAGAAAGATATAGAGATTTTAAAAATCATAATTCCCTTGAATATCAAATTCCGTCAAAAAAATAAAGGATTCTGACAATTTATGACTAATAACAGAAATAAGGGGCAACATTTGTAAAATATATTTTTGACTGGGGGTTTTGTATGATTCAAGTTCGAAATCTAGTAAAATCATTCGGCTCACTTGATGTTTTAAAAGGAATTGATTTAGAAGTAAAAGAAAAAGAAGTTGTTGTTTTAATCGGCGCCAGTGGTTCCGGCAAAAGTACATTACTTCGCTGTCTTAACTTTTTAGAAATGTACGATGAAGGTGAAATTCACTTACAAGGTGAGCGAATTGATCCAAAGCATTCAAATTTAAACAAAGTCCGTGAAAATGTCGGTATGGTTTTTCAGCACTTTAACCTATTTCCTCATATGACCTCACTAGAAAACATCATAGAAGCACCTATTCACGTAAAAAAATTGGAGACAGCAAATGCAAAGGAGATTGGAAATCAACTCCTACAAAAAGTCGGCCTACAAGATAAAGCAGATGTAACTCCCCACCTCCTGTCAGGTGGTCAAAAACAGCGCATTGCCATTGCGCGAGCTCTTGCTATGAATCCTAAAATTATGCTATTTGATGAACCCACCTCAGCCTTAGACCCTGAACTTGTTGGAGAAGTATTGCAAGTTATGAAAGAACTTGCTGAAGAAGGAATGACCATGGTTATTGTTACTCATGAAATGAATTTCGCAAGAGATGTGGCTGATCGCGTTATCTTTATGGATGACGGGAAAATTGTAGAGGATGCTTCACCAGCGCAATTTTTTTCCGCTCCATCGCATGAACGGGCAAAGCAATTTTTACGCAACGTTTTATAATGTAACTTCTGTTTCAAATGAAAAGAAATACATTCATACGGTGCACAACTAATTGTCCAAATAAAATATCTCAGTAACATACTTAAAACCATCCGTATGATTAATATATAGGAGGGGTTTTATGAAAAGAAAACTATTAACCATTGTTGCGAGTATTACATTATGTACATCCTTCATACTAGGAGCCTGTAGTAAGGAAAGCTCTACCACTTCATCTAATGGTCAAAAAGAATTTCGTTATGCGATGAGTGGTTTATACAAACCTTTTAACTATAAAGAAAATGACGGGAAACTTGTCGGTTTTGATGTAGAAATAGGTGAAGCTCTCGGGAAAAAGATGGGAATGAAACCTGTTCCTGTTACAAATCCTTGGGAAACATTGATTCAAGGTCTACAATCAAAAAAATATGATGTGATATTAGGAAGTATGGCAATTACAGAAGAACGATTAAAAGCCGTGAATTTCTCAAATCCATATTATCGCTCTGGTGCACAAATTTTTGTAGCTAAAAAGAATACATCTATCTCTTCTCCAGAGGACTTGAAAGGGAAAAAAATAGGTGTTGTAAAAGCAAGTACTTTCAAAACCCTTGTTGCAAAACATACAGATCAAATTACAGAATATGATAGTGATATTACTGCACTTATGGACTTAGAACCAGGACGTGTAGACGCAGTTATTACTGATCAAATGGTTGGTCTTCGTATGATTAAAGAAGGTAAATCAAATATAAAAGAAGCTGGAAAACCGTTAAACCTTGATGAAATGGGAATTGCTATTCATAAAGACAATAAAGACATGGTCGAAAAGGTAAATAAAGCGCTAGATGAAATCATTAAAGACGGCACGTATGAAAAGATTAGTAAGAAATGGTTTGGGCGTAATATTCTTGGAGACGAGGCAAAAACAAAGTAAATTAGCCATTTAGAGATTTCATAAATTATGCCCCACCTTGTATGTGGGGCATTTCATTCCCTACTAAAATCCATACAATATGAGGTGACACATATGTTTGAAATTTTTATCTCTACCTATCCCACACTCTTAAAGGCTACTATTGTCACATTACAATTAACATTAACATCCCTATTACTCGGTTCACTAATTGGATTACTAGTCGCTTTCTTTCGAATCTCTAACAATAAGGTTTTAAATAGTATTGCTCATGTATACATCGCCATTATTCGTGGTACACCTTTAATTGTTCAAATTGCCATTCTCTATTTTGGGATTACATCCGTTGTTGTTTTTACCCCTTTTTGGGCAGGAGCAATTGCTTTAGCAATTCATAACGGTGCATATATTACTGAAATTTTCCGCGGATCAATTCAATCCGTTGACCGGGGACAATTAGAAGCTGCTCGCTCTTTAGGTATGCCTTACCCTTTAGCGATGCGCCGGATTATATTACCACAAGCATTTCGTCTGTCTCTTCCTCCTCTAGGGAATCAGTTTATCATAGGATTAAAAGATTCTTCACTCGTTGCTTATGTAGGATTGTCCGAATTATGGGGATCCGGTTTATCAATTGCCGCAGGTAACTTCCAACAATTAGATACATACATAATCGTTGGTCTATACTATCTCGCACTAGTTCTTCTATTTACTTATTTTGTTAGTCTTCTAGAAAAACGACTACAACGGAAAGAAAATAACTCTGTCCACGTCAAGACAAAGAACAAGAAAGAAGTTTCTTTATAACAAAAAGCAAGCTCTAAGAGAGCTTGCTTTTTCATCGTAAAATATATCTATTATTGATTTGCTTTTTTTATAGTCTCTTTTTCCTCTATATGTTCCTCACGATATGAAATATTATGAGGATCCAATCCATTTCCTAAAGAACCATAGAAATGCTCCCTATGCGGATCAACTAATTCACTTCCGTGATAATACACACGTGGTGTATTCCAAAGTGCTGCCAATGCTTTTGTCATCGGCATTTCGTGATAGCGTTCCGGCCACATTTCTTTAATTTTATCTTTTACTAATGGATAGTATTTAGAACTCATAGCAGGAAACAGATGATGTTCTGTATGGTATGAGAAATTGAAATGTAAAACGTCTACCCAGCGCGGTACTGTTACTGATAAACAGTTTGCTAACGGATCATTTACTGGAACAATTGGATTTAAGCGGTGATTTGTTGCGATATACGCCATTACAATAAAGTTAGCAATTAACAACGGAATCACGTATGCAAAGAACCACTTTGTAGGTCCCATAATAAACAATAAACTAATCCAAACTGTCCAGGGCAAAAGAAGTTGAAGCCATACAGATTTTTGATTGGATGACTTAAATTCTTTTATAAAATGAAAGAACATTCGAGTCGAATGTAACGTAAATTGAATTGTTAGTGACAGGAAACTAAAGAATGAACGTACATGAAGAGGCATGCGATATACCCAACTCAAAAACTTACTCTTTTTCAGTTTCTCAAATGTCGGCCATGCATCTGGATCATTCTCTTCATGCTGTGTGTGAACATGATGCGTTGCATTATGCCACTTTCTCCAAAGTTTTGGGCCAGTTGATAATGGCATAAATGCTATCGCACCTAAAAAATCACGAAGCCATGCCTTTCTTACAACTGTTCCATGTAAAATTTCATGTCCTAAAAATCCAAGTGAAGCAAAACATAATCCAAGAACAATTGCAATTCCTAGATTTGCCCACACATTCAATTCAAATACACCGATCGTTATTAAACCAGCCAATGCCACAAGTAAATAAGCCAGTCCACCAAATAAACGATTAGGAACTGGTTTAAATGCTTTTTTCGGCAAATGTGGTGATACACGCGCTGCATACCACCCAAACGTATGAAGCTCCTTCATCCTTTTGCCCCTTTCTTATGCCGCGCCCTGCGCAACTTGCATATATTAATTCTTGCTTCCAGATTGATTTTACTACGTGATCCAAAAAGCATTTATCATAAGGAAAATATACTCACTCTATCGTCACTTATTTTTCCGCTTTTATTATCAATGAAAAACATTTCTCTTTTTACTCTCTATCAACCTTTCCACATGATGAATCATAACAATAGAATTTCTATATTGTCAACAACTTTTATGACCTAGTAATAAAAGTTGGTTATATTTTTATAATTATACTTTATTTCACTAAAGAAAAAGCATAGATTTCATAAGGCTTTATCCGCTATATGTACACATCTACTTAAACAACACAGACTCTATCTCATTCAAGAACTCTCTATGTAATCAACAAATGGAATCACTTGAATTTAGCTTTATATAAATCCTACTTCTTCATACTGCCCCAATAAAATAATTATATTAAAATAATTTTATCTTTCGTTTAATAAAAATAGAACGCTACGAAAACAACATACATGAATTCCATATAATATGGAAATATTAAAAGGAAAATTGTTCTAATTTAGGAGGTTTTCAAAATGACAGATGACACATTTCCGCAGTTACCATCATCCTATTGGATTGAATCTACTCAATTTCCTACTTTTCCTCATTTATCCGAAAATATAAAGACCGAAGTTGCCGTTATCGGAGCTGGTATTACAGGCATTACCACCGCCTATTTACTCGCTAAAGAAGGAATGAAAGTCGTTTTAATTGATTCTGGTTCTGTTTTAAATGGAACAACTGGGCATACAACCGCAAAAGTAACAGCCCAACATGATCTCATTTATGATGAATTAATAAACAATTTTGGTGTTGAAAAAGCTCAACTTTACTACGAATCAAATAGTAAAGCTCTACAATTCATAAATGAGACTGTACAAACATATAAAATCGACTGTAATTTCACAAATGAAGATTCTTATTTATATACAACTACCAATAATGGCCTGCGAAATTTAACGAAAGAATATGAAGCCTATCAAAAGTTAAATATACCTTGTGACTATGTTCAATCTCTGTCGATTCCTATTCCCGTACAATCTGCACTTGTGATGAAAAATCAAGCGCAATTCCATCCCCTCCTTTATTTAAAAACACTTTTAGAAAAGTTTGTGGAAATGGGCGGAATGGTTTATGAGCAAACAACAGCTATTGATGTGGAAAAAGGAGATTATCCACAAGTAATTACAAAGGGTGACCATCGCATCACTTGTAAATATATTGTCTCTTGTTCACATTTTCCTTTTTATGATGCTAATAGCTTTTTCTTTACGCGAATGTACGCAGAACGCTCCTATGCTCTCGCAATAAAAGCAAAAACAGATTATCCAGGGGGCATGTATTTAAGTATCGATGATCCAAAACGCTCCATACGTTATACGACAAGCAATGGAGAAAAGCTGATATTGATTGGCGGAGAGAGCCATAAAACAGGCCAAGGAATTAATACGATGCTTCATTACGAAGCACTCTATTCTTTTGCTGAAGCAACTTTTGGAGTAGATGAAGTTCCCTATAGATGGTCAGCACAAGATTTAATCACGCTAGATAAGCTTCCTTATATCGGACATATTAACGAAAGGAATCCAAATATATTTGTGGCAACTGGATATCGTAAATGGGGAATGACGACTGGAACTGCAGCAGCTCATTTACTGAAGGACTCCATTCTAAAAATCCACAGTCCATATAAAGAACTGTTTGCACCATCACGCTTTCATGCAAATCCAGATATAAAAACTTTCCTCTCTCAGAACATTGATGTTGCTAAACACTTAATTGAAGGAAAAATTGAAACCGCATTACGTAAGCCAGAAGATCTTGAAGTTGGCGAAGGATCTGTTGTACATGTCAACGGTAAACGAGCAGGTGCTTATAAAGATAAAGAAGGAAAATTACATATCATCGATACAACTTGCACACACCTCGGCTGTGAAGTTGAATGGAATAACGGTGATTGTACGTGGGATTGCCCTTGTCACGGTTCCCGCTTTTCAATTGATGGGGATGTTATGGAAGGTCCAGCAGATCAACCATTAAAACGAGTTGATAACGAATAATTACAGATTCAGCGTGAATTTTCATTTACTCCCTTTCGTAAGACTAATCGTAACTAGCGCCGTTTTCTTTACTCCTAAAACACAAAAAAGAGCACAAACTCACTTGTGCTCTTTTTCATATACTTCAAACAACATATTTCGAAATAATGTATTCAAACTCTCAATATCAATCCCTAATCTCTTTTCAATACCTTTTACGTATTGCTGATAATAATCAATTTGTTCTTCTAAAAATTGATTTAGCACCTCAATTTTCAATCCAACGTCCAATTCAGTACCTGCTTTTTTCTTTATTAATAACTTTTCAATTTCATCTAACACGCTACGTTCTAATATTAATTCTGTAATCAATCGATCAAATTCTACAGGAGGCAAAGTCGATTTCTCCTCTAACCATTTACAAGCTAAAATAGGACGTAATACATAAAAGTACTTTTTCAACTTTACATTCTCACCTTGCAAAAATTCACGATAGTTTTTTGAAGCCATATGTAAGTAATGATATATCGTTGATTTCGGATTAAAATCCTTTTCACTCATTTGCTGAAGTTCTTCTGGAAGGTTAGAGTTTTTCGAATAAAAAATCGGTGATCTAATCCATTCGAGTAACGCTGGATTAGATTTTGCAAATAGTTGCAATGCCTTTTTAAGATCCCAGCCACTTATGTCTAAATCATCACTAATTGGGTATTCCATCACATCACGTTTATCATGAATTGATAAATACCACTCTACAGGACGTATATAAACAAACCTAACATCATAATCACTATCTTTCGATGGAAATCCCCACGCCCGGCTCCCTGATTCTACAGCAAATAAAATTTTCACATCATTCTCTTTTTCAATTCGTTCTAGTTCTAATTCAATTTTCTCTCTCATTTCATATCCTCCCCATTTTTTGATCATTTCCCTGGAAATTCGACAAATATAAGACTAATTTTACCAGATACTAAAATAGCTGTCAGAAAATTCCCGACAGCCTAACAAAGCATCTATTTTTTCTTTTCAATTACAGTAACTGCAATTCGTTCAATCTCTTTTTGGATTTCTTCTCTATATGCATCGACTTTTGAAAAATCCATAGCGGCAATATAAATTCGTTCTAATTTATCACGAACTGATTTTGCCTTTGCTAAGAAAGACATCGCCTCATTCATTTTTGTTTTATAGTGAATTGAAACGTCGCGAATTTCCTTAGCATATTTTTCATCTGTCCCTGGTGCAACAATGAGATCATACATATCGATAATCTCATCCCCCTCACGGCTCGGAAAGTATTCATGCGGTGCTGTGCTATCAAAAATTGCAAATCCTAATTCCCTTACGATAATCATATCGAGACTATTTGGATCAAATCCACAATGATACACTTCTACTTCAAAACCTTTTTCTTCTGCTTCCTTAGCTAATTTTTTAAGCATTGTTGATTTCCCAGAACCTGGGCGGCCTTTTATAAAATAGCGATGCGGAAGCCCTTCTGTCAAATTAGGAACGAAATCAACTGCTCCCTTCGGTGTAGCAGCACCTAAGAAACGATGTTTCACAATTGATTTCTTCCCGCCTTTATCTGCAAATAATTTCTGTATAAGCTGATCTGTTAATTCGTTTGCTTTATTAAAATCAATGTTATTAATATATATTTTCTCCCACTCATCATGTATAACTAGCGCYTCTTTAAAACACCCGTAAGCTGCTTGAAAGGCTTTGCTTGCTTCTGAAACAAATCGTTCAATCTCTATTTTCTGCTTTCTTAATTTATCTGAATCCCAAGCAACGCCTAAATTTATATACTCTTCTACAACTCCAGGCATTTTCGGCTCAATAACGTGCGGTGATGTACCGTCAACAATCCCTACTTTTAATTTTGGAATAATCACACCATCAACTGATTTATTGTCAGAAGAACAATGTAAAAATTCAATATTATACCCTTTATCGACCCATTCACGCCCTATTGCCTTTATTAAAGAAGATTTTCCCGTTCCTGGGCCTCCCTTTAAAATAAACAACCTGTCTAACCCCTTCAAATTCTCTTCGTATAAGCTGTGAAATCCTCTAGCTGTATTTCCACCGGCATAATAATTCAATACATTCCCTGTCACTGCACTCACTCCTTCGCAGCATTCTACTTACATAAGCTACAATATGCGAAAATCTTTATTTGGGTGAATACCTATTTTGTATTGCACTAAAAAAGCAAAGATCACTTTTGACCTTTGCTTTTATATTTTTTATTTAAGTTAAGAAAGAATTGTTCCACCCTTGGACGTACCCAAGCTAAATAATCTTTATCTTTCTTCTTTGTACAAGCTATCTCTTCTCCATCTATCATTCCGACAAGCTCTAGCTCTAACAGTTGCCTCGTGAATGCTAGCATATTTACTTCTTCTGCCGGATACTCTTCTTTTAATTTCTCCTCAATTTCTCCTAATGAAAAACCGTCACGCATCATTGCTAGTGCATCAATCCAAAGTGGCGGCATTTCATATGTTTCTCCTGTAATTGTATCTTTTACAATATAATTTAATCTCTCTTTTCGAAATTGAATTGTGTGTAAACATACAGTTGAATTCAATGTTAATTCCATCATACCACCCCTTTCATCATATCTGCATAGAAAAAAGGATGCGCGTGCACCCCTACTTTTCTTTTCATAACACTACCGAACCGTTACATGAGCTAAAAGCTCTATGTCGATATTTTCCTCCATTATAAACGAAGTGTTTTATAAAAAAAACCCTTCTTTAAACATTTTATAAAATGTTTATATTTACACAACAAGAACACTTTTCTGAAAAGTAATTTCGTCTAATGCACTACACTGTTGGTAAATAAATTTCTACTTTCGTTCCTACCCCCATACTACTTTGAATCGCGATACTCCCTTGATGTTCTTCAATAATTTTATATGTAATCATTAATCCAAGTCCTGTACCATTCTCTTTTGTTGTATAAAAAGCTTTTCCGATCTTTTCTATTTCCTCATTTTCTATCCCAAAACCTTGATCTTCAACAGAAATACACAAGTTCTCTCCAACTTTTTCATATGCATGAATCTGAATATCCCCACCTTCTGGCATCGATTCAATTCCATTTTTGATGATGTTTAACAACACTTGTTTTAATTGCTTATCATCACCATTTATAACGGGTAAATTTCCATCTACTTGCAAATGAAATTTCACTTTATATTGAGTCGCATAGCTTTCCATTAACTGTACAACATATAAAAGGATTTCCCGTATATTACACCCTTCATAATTTGTTGGTTTCGGTTTTCCTAATAACATCAATTCACTAACAAACTCATTAATTCTCTCAATTTCTTGCAGCATAATCTCATAGCTCATCGTATCTTCAAGATTTCTTTCTTTTTGAATTTGTGTAAATCCTTTTAAAGCTGTTAATGGATTTCGAATTTCATGAGCGATTGTTGTAGACATAGTCCCAATAACAGCTAAATTTTCTGTCTCTTTCATATTGTTCATCATCTCAACAACTGTCCTTACATAAGATTGAAATCTCTTTAATAAAGAATGCGAAATGATGAAAAAGAATATACATAATACRAGCGGAATCACAACTTTTACATCTTGTAATATCAAAGTAAAAAATACATATTTTCCAATTACACTACAGGAAACGAAATAAAAATATTTTCTATTCACGAAAATCGGTGCAAATAAAATTAAAAATATTTCAACCATATTTCCCTGTTCAAAAACACGATCACTGTGTAAATAAATCATTAAGTTATTAATAAGATCAATAAGCATGTACCCAATTAAAAATAAATATTTTACAAAATATACATAACCTTGTTTTTGAAGATATATTGAAATAGGAAATAAAGATATTACTAATATATATACACCTATTCCCATACCACCTTCTGGCCACCCTACCCTTGCTTCATTAATATTCATAGCAGGATAAACGAAATAATAAATAACATCATATAAAAAGAATATAATATAGAATAATAATATAAATACTTTTAAAGCTTCTCTTTCTTCATAAATCAAGCTCTTGTATTTGTTCATATAAAAACTCCTCTTGATCAATACCAAAAAAACATTTCAACTATTATCTCTTTAAATTATAATTATGAAATTGCTTTCAGGGCAACATGTAACCTTCTCATACTATAAAAGGAAGGAGATACAGCTCCTTCCTTTTCAGTCACAATTTATATCCATCTTACCCTATCATTTAGCAATCCATCTGTAAAATTATTATGTCCTACTACAAAATCCTTCATATATAAATTTAAATATTCCCCATACTTACTTTCAGTATTTAATAATAATTCTTCTACATAATAAGCACCTTGTCCAAAAGTATCTAACAGTAAACTACATAAACCAGCATAAATTCCACACCCTACTTGAAAGTACGTCGCATTTGTTTTATATTTTTGAAAAACTTGGCTACTATTCATTACATTATACATGTATGTCTCATTATTTTCATAAACGAGTAACACACCGACTAAATCTTCTCCTATAATATCATCTTCTGCTGGATTAAATACTTTACGATTCCAATTCCATAAATCTTCCACTTTATCTAAGTTCTGTCTAATTA
>NZ_JBFUIN010000020.1:0-31550 GCF_056401855.1 Bacillus sp. P4_D3 | reverse complement strand
ATGATAATGCCTGTATTGAGTCATTTTTCTCCCATTTTAAATCGGAAATGTTGTATTTGAATCATTTTAAAACAGAAGCAGATTTAATACAAGCAATTGAAGAGTATATTTATTTTTATAACTATAAACGGTTCCAAAAACGACTCAACCACCGAGCTCCGATAGAATATCGAATCTCGATGGCTGCTTAGTCTTTTTAATATTGTCTACTTGACAGGGATAAGACCAGAAAGAGTCCTTTTTTTACACATGGTGACAAGCAACAAAATGATCTTCGCCCACATTACGGAATTCTGGTACATTCGTTTTACAAACATCTGTAGCAAACGGACAGCGTGTATGAAAACGGCAACCTGATGGCGGAT
The DNA here is from genome assembly GCF_056401855.1 of Bacillus sp. P4_D3. Classification (NCBI taxonomy): domain Bacteria; kingdom Bacillati; phylum Bacillota; class Bacilli; order Caryophanales; family Bacillaceae; genus Bacillus; species Bacillus sp. P4_D3. The sequence goes on along the minus strand of NZ_JBFUIN010000020.1, from coordinate 31,185 downwards.
TTGCAGGACTTGGAATATCCCCCTCTAGAATAATCCGTTCCCGCTTAACCGTTGGATCAGGTATTGGTACTGCTGATAATAATGCTTTTGTATATGGATGAAGCGGATTTGCAAATAGCTCATCACGCGGCGCTGTTTCCACAATCGTTCCTAAATACATAATTCCAATTTTCGTACATAAGTGCTCTACAACACTTAAATCATGTGAAATGAATAAATAGGATAGTCCCTTCTTCTCCTGTAATTCACTAAACAAATTAATGATTTGCGCTTGAATAGATACATCTAGCGCCGCGACAGGCTCATCAGCCACAATAAATTCTGGATCTAATACCATTGCCCTTGCAATAACGATACGCTGACGTTGCCCACCAGAAAACTCATGAGGGTACCGGTCAATATGATACGGCGCTAAACCACATAACTCCAATACTTCTATCACCTTTTCACGGACATTTTCTTTCGTCGCTAGCCCATGAGCCAACATTGGCTCACCAAGCGCTTCTCCAATTCTCATTCTTGGATTTAATGAGCTAAATGGATCTTGAAAGACGAGCTGCATATTAGGACGATGCTTTCTCAGCTCCTCTTTTGAGAAAGCATGAACATCTTGACCTTTAAATTTCACTTCACCTTCTGTTTTTTGAACGAGACGGAGAATTGTTTTCCCTATCGTCGTTTTCCCACTTCCAGACTCTCCTACAAGGCCAAACACTTCTCCTTTATCAATTGTAAAGCTTACCCCATCTACCGCTTTCACATGTCCAATCGTCCTACTAAATACGCCGCCCTTAATCGGAAAATACGTTTTTAAGTTCTTCACTTCTAATAATGGTTCACTCATTGCCCAGCACGCTCCTCATATAACCAACAAGCTACTTTATGATCCTCATCATGCACATTAAGATTTGGCGCTTCATTTTTGCATATTTCCATGCAATGTTCACATCGACCACTAAAGTAGCAAAATTCATCTAAGCCAACTAAATTTGGAACTTGCCCTGGAATAGAATAAAGTTTATCTGTTCGTTTCCCCATTACTGGTTTTGATTTTAGCAACCCTTTCGTATATGGGTGTTTAGGATTTTGAAATAGCTCTACTACTGGAGCTTCTTCAATGACTTTACCACCATACATAACAACAACGTAATCGGCCATTTCCGCTACAACACCTAGATCATGTGTAATTAATAAGATAGACGTTTTAAATTCCTCTTTTACTTGTCTTAATAAGTCTAATATTTGCGCTTGAATCGTAACATCAAGAGCTGTTGTCGGTTCATCTGCAATTAATAACTTTGGATTACAACTAAGTGCAACAGCAATCATAATACGTTGTAACATTCCACCGCTCAGTTCATGCGGATAAGAATGGACAATTTCATCAGCACGAGCAATACCAACTTTACGAATTAATTCAATTGCTTTTTTGTATGCTTCGTTTTTGCTAAGTAGTTCATGCTCTCTTAACGTCTCAACAATTTGCTCTCCAACAGTGAAGACTGGATTAAGCGATGTCATCGGTTCCTGGAAAATCATCGCAATATCATTTCCTCTTAAACTACGAAGTTCTTTCTCTTTCATTCCTAAAAGGCTTTTTCCTTCATAAAGAATATCGCCACCAACGATGCCGCCAGATTCAGCAATAAGTCCCATAATAGATAAGGCCGTTACACTTTTCCCGCAACCTGATTCGCCTACTACACAAACTGTTTCACCTTCCCGAACTGAAAAGCTAACATGATTAACAGCCTTTACTGTCCCTTCTTCCGTCTGAAAGTGTGTTTGTAAATCCTTTATCTCTACTACTGCTTTACTCATGCTTCCTCACCTACCGCTTCATCTTTGGATCTAATGCATCACGAAGTGCATCGCCCAGTAAATTGATTGATACAACTGTTATAAAAATTGCAAAACCGGGTGGAATCCATAACCAAGGACGCTTTTGGAAATCAATTAATGAGTTTGCTGCGCTAATCATATTCCCCCACGATGGTGTAGGTGGAACGACACCAAGACCTAAATAGCTTAGTGCAGACTCTCCTAATATAGAACCCGCAACACCTAATGTTGATACAACAATTAATATTGGTAAAACATTTGGGATTAAATGATATACAATTTTGCGGTAATCTTTTATTCCTAACACATCAGCAGCCTGCATGAACGATTGTTCTCGAAGCGATAAAATTTGACCTCGTACGAGACGTGCAAGCCCTGGCCAACCTACTAAACTTAAAATAATCATAATGACATAAAGACGATAGTCAGATGGTACTTTCCATTCTGATAAAATAGCTCCCATTATAATAAGTAAGGGTAATCCTGGCATCGACATTAAAATATCTGCAAGACGCATTATAATATTGTCGACGATGCCACGATAAAAACCTGCAATAGCTCCTAATAAAGCTCCTAGTATAACTGATAAAACCATTGAAGCTAAGCCAATTGTTAATGAAATCCGCCCCGCTTGCATAAGCCTTGTTAAAATATCCCTTCCTAATTGATCTGTACCAAGCCAATGAGAAAAACTAGGTGGTTTGTTAATTAGCGCAACTTGTATTTTTCCGGATGCATACGGTGAAAAGAATGGACCGATAAAACAAAATAAAAACATAAAAACTAATGCATAAAACCCTATAAGTGCCATCTTATTTTTCTTTATCCTTTTAAAAGCTTGCCTCCACGGTGATGATTCATTCCGTCTTTTCTTTTTTGCTTTTTTCTCTGTAATTGCTGTAACAGTTTCCATCTCTTTCCCCCCTTACTTCAACCGAATACGTGGATCAACAACTGCATATACAACATCCGCTAAAAAGTTTGAAACAATTGTTAAACAAGAAAGAAACATCGTAAATGCCATTAATACTGTATAATCACGGAAATTAAGCGCTTCTAATTGAATATTGCCGATACCTGGCCAGTTGAAAATTTGTTCAATAATAATTGCCCCTGAAAACAATCCTGGTAACTCAAATGCAAGCAATGTAATAGCCGGTAAAATTGCATTTTTTAATGCATGTTTATAAATAACAGTCTTCTCCTTTAAACCTTTTGCTCTAGCCGTTCGAATATAATCTTGCCGTACAACTTCTAACATACTCGTTCTAAAATAGCGAGTTAATGAGCCTACTCCAAGGAGAGTTAAAATAAACACCGGTAAAACCATATGCTTTGAAACCTCTATTACGTAAGCAAGTCCAGTCGAATTACTGCCAACATCAATCATCCCGCCTATCGGTAATAACTTTAAATCAACCGCGAACACTTTAATTAAAAACAAACCGATAAAGAATGAAGGAAATGACATCGCTGCAAAAACACCAATTGTTACAAGCTTATCGAATAAGGAATGTTGCTTTGTTGCTGAAAATACACCGATAATAAGTGCAATTAGCCAAATAAAGAACAATGCAATAACCGCAACAATAAATGAATTCCATATGAATTTATTTAACAATGATGTTACAGGTTCTTGATATTGAAGAGAAAAACCAAAATCCCCCTGCAATGCATTACCTAGCCAGTGGAAATATCGCTCAACAATTGGTTTATTTAAACCATATAGCTCTCTAAGCTCCGCAGCTCTTTGTGGTGTAATCTTTGGATTTGAATCAATATAGTCACCTGGAAGAAGCGCGAACAAAAAAAAGATAATAACTGACGCACCCAACAATGTAGGAATCATTTGTAACAACCTACGAATGATATATGTTTTCACCCTTTTTCTCTCCAATCTTATGCTTAAAATAGAAGAACATTTTTTCAAAGCGGCACTATTAATTGCCGGATGAAAAAATGCCTTCTACTTATACATTCTTATCGTTATTTTTCAAATGATAATACTGGTAAGTTTGCACTAATACTATTGTATTTTTCAGGGTCAATTCCTTTTATATTCCCGTTATAACCCGTAATTGTTCTACGGTAGTTTAATAGAATGACTGGTGGGTCATCACTTAATTCTTTATACAGCTCTTTATAGATTGGTTTACGTTTTTCAATATCTACCGTTTCAATACCTTTTTGAATTAACTCATCTACTTTTGCATTCTTGTAACCAAGGCTAATTTCATTTGCACTAGACAAATATTCACCAGCTGTTTCACTTGGATCACTTGTAATCGGTGTCGAAACAGAAGCTAAATCATAATCACCTTTATTTACCTTAGACAGCATAGTATTAAAGTCCATAAATTCAGGATTAAATTCTACACCTATCTCTTTATAATTCTCTTTCGCAATTGGAATTAATAAATCACTATCCTTAGCCGAACTTGGGCCGAAATAAGAAAGCTTTAATTTTTGACCATCTTTTTCACGAATTCCATCCGAACCAACTTTCCACCCTGCTTCATCTAATAATTTTTTCGCTTTTTCTTTATCGTATTCATATTTATTAACTCCTTCTTCCGTATAAGCCCAAGAAGTTGGATGGATTGGTACACTAGCTACTGTACCGTACCCTTTTAATGCTGTATCAACATACTTTTGACGATCTAACCCATAAATAAGTGCTTGGCGAACCTTTTTATCCTTTAAGTACGGCTTATTATTATTCATATAAATATAACTAAATGATGCTGCTGTTTCGATTTGAATATTCGCGAATTGTAAACCTTTCGCTTGTTCAAGAACTTCATCACCAGTACCTAGGCCAGTGTAGTCAACCTCACCTGTTTGGAATAATTGAAGCTTCGTATCACCAGCAGTAATTTTATAAATGAAGTTTGGAATTTTCGGTTTACCTGCATAATAATTTTCATTTGCTACAAATCGAACTTCTTGACCAGGAATATACTTTTCAAATTTATATGGGCCCGCAGCTATCGGTTTTCCATATAACCCTTTTAAATAATCTAAACTTGTATTTTGTTTATAGTCTTTTCCATAATAAGCTTTTGATAACACTGGGCCACCTAAAGCAGTTAGTGTCTGGGAATTAACTTTTTCAGTCGTAACTTTAATTGTCTGTGGATCAACAACTTGAATTCCTTCAATAGAAGTTGCTTTACCTTCTTTATATTCTTTTCCGCCTTTAACAGCATATTGAGAAATATCCATTTCACCCTCATATGCCTTATCATGTAAAAGCGTCAATGTGAACGCTACATCATCCGCTGTTAACGGTGAACCATCACTAAATTTTAAATCTTTACGTAAATGGAATGTATATGTTAACTGATCAGAGGAAACATCCCACTTCTCAGCTAATTCTGGAGTTGGTTTTCCTTGTTTATCTGTCGATACAAGAGATGCAAAAATAACAGAAGTTACATTTCCATCCCAGCCATTTTGCTGGAAGTATGGTAAAAAGACACCACCTGGTTTACTAATCCCAACAACTAACGTGTCTTTTCGACTTTTTGCTTTGTCAGGCACTTTCGTCTTATCTGTAGCAGCAATCTTTTCGATTTTTATATTTTTTAAATCTTGCTGTTTAACTGGTTCTGTAGAAGCCGTATCCTCCTGTCCCCCGCAAGCAGATAACACAAACGAACTACTCAGTAATACTGAAAATAAACCAGCCCATTTTTTTGTCTTTTTCTTCATTGTCCCCACCCTAACTTTTTTTTAATAATTACACCTTATGAACTGCTTGCCTTATGTATGCCTCCCACAGCAACATTTTATAGCCAATCGGAAAAGTCGGTTTTCAACGTAAAAAAACAGATGTTTTTGAGGGGTAACAATCTTATTCCGACCTTTCCGGTAGACTTTATGGTTATTAGCTTATATCTTTCAGTATATTTTGTCAATTATTTCTATATAAATATTTTGAGAGTTCTCCAAAAATTATTGAGCAATATTCAATTTAGGTAAACTTAACAATATACCATTATAGTTATCTTCTTGTAATCCTTGAATTCGTGCGTTGTGAGCAGAAACGACTTTACTATTGTTTAAGAAAATAACAGGTGGATCTTCACTTAACTCTTGATATAGTTTTTTATAGATTTCTTTTCGTTTTTCAATATCCAATGTTTCTAATGCCTGCTTAGCTAATTCATCTACTTTCGGATTATGATATCCATCATAATTACGCTTACTTGTCGAAACAAACTCCTCAATTGTTCCGCTCGGATCATCAATCATCGGTGTGGAGACCATCGCTAAATCATAATTTCCTTTAATTACCTTGGAAATCATCGTATTAAAGTCCATGTATTCAGGGTTGAAATCTACCCCAATCTTTTTATAATCCTCTTTCATAACGGGGATCATCACATCATTGATTTTACTTGCAGAAGAAGCAAAATAACTTACCTTCAATTTTTGGCCATCTTTTTCACGAATACCATCTGACCCAGCTTTCCAGCCAGCTTCATCGAGCAATTTCTTCGCTTTTTCTAAATTATATTCGTATTTATTGATTCCTTCTTCTGTATACGCCCACGAAACTGGTGTAATTGGTACATTAACAAGTGAAGCATAACCTTGGAAATACGTATCAATTATTTTTTGGCGCTCTAATCCKTAAATAAACGCTTGGCGYACACGTTTATCTTTAAAGTGTGGCTTCTTATAATTCATTTTAATATAGCCGTAAGAACTTCCTGTATACACATTAATATTAGCGAAACCTAGCTCTTTTAATTGCTCAATCGTTTCCGCATTTGTCGTGAAGCCATCATAATCTACTTCTCCCGCTTGAAATTGTTGCAAATTCGTATCACCTTTTGTAATTTTATAAATAAAGTGCTCAATCTTCGGTTTACCTTCAAAATAATTTTCATTTGCTACAAAACGAACTTCTTGACCTGGAATATATTTATCTAGTTTATAAGCTCCTGCTCCCATCGGTTTTCCGTATAACTCTTTTAAATACTCTAAATTTCCTTGCTTATATTCTTTACCGTAATAAGCTTTTGATATAACTTCTCCACCAATTAATGATAATGTTTGGGCATTTACCTTTTCAGTTGTAATCGTAATTGTTTTCGGGTCGATGACTTGAAYCCCCTCAATAGATGTAGCCTTTCCTTCTTTATATGCTTGCCCACCCTTTATTGCTGTTTGACTTATATCAGTTGCTCCGCTATATGTCTGGTCATGTAGTAACGTTAATGTAAATGCTACATCGTCCGCTGTTAACGGCGAACCATCACTAAACTTTACATCATCTTTCAAATGTAACGTATATGTAAGCTGATCCTCCGAAATATCCCACTTCTTCGCTAGAATCGGGATTGGTTTTCCTTCCTTATCCAGTCCAACAAGAGGAGCAAAGATAGCTTGCGTTATATTGCCATCCCATCCATTCTCCATGAAATGCGGAAGGAATATCCCGCCAGGGCTCGGCATTCCAATTACAAAAGTATCTTTTCTTTCCTTTGCCTTTGCTGGACTTTTTACTTTGTCACTCGCTTTAATAAATTCATCTTTCACTTTTGGCATCTTTGTTGCTTTATTTGTACTTGTCTCTTCTTGAGCGCATCCTGCTAATAAAACCGATGTACTAAGAAACGTAGCAAATAACCCTTTAAAGACCTTTCGCATAATTCTCACCCTTACTTTCCTATTTTCTAATTGAGTAGTAACATAAAGCTCCTTTCTGTAACTATTCTTATTTTTCACATAAAAATAGTATGAATTAATTTCAAGATTATTCCTTTTCACTAGTTATGTCAATCCTGGCTAATTGATTTCTTTTAAAAAATAAAAAACACCTTCTATTACCTAATAGTCCCGCATAGAATAATAACAATTAACTACCAAGAAGGGGGCGAAAATATGGACAACCTATTCCAATATGTCCTGCACTATGTATTATTAACAATCATGATAGTCGGGGCGTTATTACTATTCCCTTTCTTCCCAAAGTTCGTCCTCTTTTTAGCTTTTTTTATTATGCTCGGGATCGCTATTATAATTTCAACGAGGGAAGATACCACACAAAAAGAAAGCAGAGTTCAGCGCGTAAAGCTGTAACTCTGCTTTCTTTTTTATCTTCAATCCCCAAGTCTCTATTACACACACTTATGTCTTGGGAAATAATTAGCCAATACTTTTGTAATTACTCTTATCAAAAACACTTCTAATAACGTTTATTTTCCTTCTTTCGTATGTTTCTCAACCTATGCAAATTGCGTAACAAAGATTTATCAAAATTACTGTTTCACGTGAAACACATTTTTTATTTATCCCGCATTAACGGGCAGTAAAACTCCCACCTCAAAATTCGGCTGGAGTAAAGAAGTTAGATGGGGGATTAACTGCCCGTAAACGCCCGATTGGTTCAACTAATAATCAGTGGGGGATGAACACCCCCCACTGATTAAAGTTTCACTTTATCCTTTACGTAAAATATTATTATAAAAAAGAAAGCTAATCCCTTCAGCAAAACTGAAAGGAATTAGCTTTCTACTCTTTACTCCACAATATTCTCTAACTCATTATATAACTCCGCTCGTAAAAACTCTTTTTTCGTTTTTTCTTCATATAATTGTTCAAGCATTTCAACATCAACTACATTTTCCATTTTACATTCGAGTGCATATATATCTTCTTCTATATGCATTAACTCGTTTTCAACTGCCTCTAAATCCCTAGACTTCTTCTTTTTTATAGGCATTACTTCTAACGCTTTATTCCCTTGCTGTTGCTGCTTCTGTTTTACTACTTGTTTCTCAATTCTTTCTTCCCACTTTTGACGAGCCCATGCATAGTTCCCTGCAAACTCAAATAATTTGTGCTCATCAATCCAATATGTCTTTTCAAACAATTTATTTAAGAAATAACGATCATGTGAAACAGCTAAAATCGTCCCATTATATTGTTCAAGGGCCTCCTCTAAAACTTCCCTTGATTCAATATCAAGATGATTCGTCGGTTCATCTAAAATAAGAAAGTTAACATCTTGATACATAAGTTGCGCGAGCCTTAACCTCATTTTTTCTCCACCGCTAAGTTGCGTTACTTTCTTAAAAACAGCTGGACCATAAAATAAGAAACGAGCTAATATATGTCTTGCTTCTCCCTCTGTTACAGCCACGCAATCTCTGAAAGCTTCCAATACATTGTTCTTCATATTCCCGTACGCATGTTGCGATAAATAACCGATTTTCACACTACTACCAATCCGAATTTCTCCAGCATCTTGCTGCATTTCTTTTAGTAATAGTTTTAATAACGTAGTCTTTCCTGTACCATTACGTCCAACGATAGCTGCGCGCTCTTGAAAACGAATATGCAAATTTACTTTCTCGAATAAAGATCGTTCATCAAATCCTTTACTCACTTCTTTCATTACAACAACATCTTTCCCGCTTCTCTCTTGCCCTTCAAACTGAAGTCCCATCTGTTTTCTATCCAAAATGGGTCTCTTTAGTTTCTCTATGCGCTCTAATGCACGTTCCATATTTCTGGCTCTCTTATGCAATCCTTCATTCGGCGGATTCGCTTGATTTGCCCATTCACGTAGACGCTTAATTGCTTCTTTCATTTTCTTTATTTTCTTTTGCTGTTCTTGATACGCTTGAAATTCTTGAAGCAGCCTTTCTTCCTTTTCCTCAACAAACTGTGAATAGTTCGTATGATATACGTGAATTTCTCCATCTTCTAAATCAAAAATTTTCGTTACAACTTCATCAAGGAAATAGCGATCATGCGAAATGACCATAACTGTTCCTGTATATTCTTTTAGAAATTGCTCTAACCACTCGACTGCAAATAAGTCCAAATGATTTGTTGGTTCATCTAACAAAAGTAGATCTGGTTTCTGCAATAGCATATACGCAAGGCTTACTTTTGTTTGTTCTCCACCACTTAACTCCATAAATGATCTTGGAAATAGTTCCGTCACCTGTAGACCATTTGCTACCTTCATAATATTCGCTTCTATTTCATAACCACCGAGAAACGCGTACCTTTCTTGAATTACTCCGTATCTCTCCATCAATTTTTGTAAAGCAGATGATTCCTGTTCTTCCGCCATATTTTTTTCTAAAGCATGCATTTCTATCTCCAACTCTTTTTCCTTTTTAAAAGCGGAGCTTAATACATCATATACATTCATTTCATTATTAAATTTTGGAATTTGTGCTACATGACCGATGCATGTACCTTTCTTCATATGAATGGCTCCTGCATCCAAACTCTCCATTCCTGTTAGAAGCTGAAAGATAGTTGTCTTCCCACTACCGTTACGACCAACTAATCCAATACGTTCTCCATTCTTTATTTCAAGCGATATATTTTCAAATATGATGTTTCCACCAAAAGATTTCTTTACATTATTTACACTGCAAATTGTCATTTTCCGTACTCCTTTCAATATAAAAAACCATGGGAAAGAAACATTCCCCATGGTTTTTGTCATAGAAAAAGGAAGCCAAATAGCTCCCTTTTCACACGTTTATCAAAAATGGGTGAAGAGACTTCTATCGTTCAATAGCTACTATGCAATTGTTAAAAAAGGGCATACGTATCCCGTTAACAACTGCATCATGAAAAATCGCACGACAAATATAGATATAATCTAAAAATTTTGCGCGCGTAGCTAAAGAACATTTCATCTCATTCACTCCTTTCGTACGGAATTTAATACTTACTTCTTTATTATACTTCCCCGATTTATGTTTGAATAGTCATTTTTCTGAAAATAATGAAGATAGACTAAACATTTCAATAAGTGACATCAAATCTTACAAAACTGTTATGTTCACGTAATGGAAAGCGATAGTACGAAAAGATGCCTCCCTATACAATAAAGATGTAAACAAGAGAGACAAAAACAAGGAGGAAACAATCATGATGAAAGAAATCGTAAAAGCAATCTTTGAGGTATTAGTGAACGGACAAGCAGTTGTAAAAGAACTAAACGAACTATAAAAGGGAGGAAAGAACTATGATGAACATGGTAAAAATGATCTTACATGCTTTAGTTGATGCGAAAGCAGTTAGCCAAGAATTAAACCAACAATAAAAAGGGGTATATGAATATGAAGAAAGCCATTATTGTAATCGCAAGTACAGCAATTGCCTTATACACAATAAAAAATAGAAAAAAGAAACAAAATGAAAATGCTCTATATTATCCATACACACTATTAAAGAAAAAATAAAAGACAAGGTACCCTATTGCAATGAGGATATCTTGTCTTTTATTTTTCCCTATTCCCTTTAAAGGATTTCCTTCTCCTTTTCCCGAATGTATTAAGCGGGATTTTTACATATATTTTAAAGGGGCATATACAAATGGATACACAACAACTATATTTTTTAAACGATATCGGTAAACAAAAACCAGAAAGCATTCGGAACAGAAGCGCTGCATGTCCTTTTTGTGACAGAGAAAATTTAACGGATATTTTAGCAACTGAGGGCTCTATTATTTGGTTAAAAAATAAATTTCCTACATTAAAGGATACCTTTCAAACCGTGCTAATCGAAACAGATAATTGCGAAGACCATATCGCAACATATACAGAAGAACATATGAGAAAACTAATTCGCTTCTCTATTCTCCATTGGTTAAACTTACAGGAAAATGAAGAATTCACTTCTGTGATTTTATACAAAAATTTGTATAACCTATTTAGGACACATATATATAAATACATTAAAAACATAAACAAACTCCTTCTTAACAAGGAGTTTGTTTTTTTATCCAGATATTATATAATTGGATAAAATATATTAATGTACCAATAAATGCTAAATATTATTACATAACGAAAGGGAAAAGGAAATGTATGAAATTAAACCACAAATTTGTAGTAAAAGAATATCCTGTATATGACTATGCGGGGGGAGAATTATTCGAACGCAGAGTTATAGGCATAGGAATAGAAATAGAGAATATCCCCCTTATCATTCCATCTCCAGTAACCAACTTCATTAAAGCTACATACAGAAGAAAAACTAAATCATTAAGTAGTCAGAGAAATGCTGCATATGAAATAACAAAGTTCCTAAATTACGTTATCCAACAAATAAAAAATGAAGAGCCTGGGTTTATTCTACTAAAAGACAAGGGATTATTTGGATTAGAGTTAAGGCACGGTGCCAATTACATACATTATCTTTCAAACAGAGCTAGAACTGACCAAGAAGATCCAAGAAAGATAAGAAGCAGATATGTTACGAGAATAGAGAATTATCTTACCAGTTTTTATCGATGGCTAAGAGACCAGCAGATAACAAGCGAGCCATTTGTGGACGGGGACAACTCTCCTTTTGATAACCCTGATTATGATGAATTTATTTATCCCGGTAGAGATGAAGATATTCCTGAAAGATTAGTCGATTTTGGAAAACATAGATACGAACTTGCTATGAAATTCATTAGAATAGCTGAAACTGTTGAATCAGATATTGCACTGGGGATTTGTTTTCAATTCTTCGGAGGATTAAGACACGGAGAAGTGGTGAATTTAACTAAAAAGAGTATAGATTATCCAAATTATTGGAGTGAACAAGATGCTGGAAACAAAAAGTTTATTTTAAAAATTAAAGATAATCAAAAAGAGTTGTTTAGCCATAGAAGAAATTTAGCTCACGAACAAGTAAAGAACCCACGTTTACAATCATTGTTAGTTAATGATGTTCTTTCATCAGTATATTTACGCCACAAGAAACGCTTAGCAATTATGGAGAGAAGAAGACTGATTAAGAATAAAGATGCACTATTTGTTTCAAGCCGAACAGGGAATGCGATTTCTGGAAAAAGATATTACGAAAAGTTTAGTAAGGTTAAGGCTCTGTTCTTAAAGCAATTAAGCGAAGAAGGAAGAATTAGTGATTACGAATATTTAACCTCAAAAGATTGGTCTACGCACATTTGTAGAGGAGTATTTACTAATTTTTTATTAGACATAGGTTCTTCTATCCCTGATATAGCAATAGCGAGAGGCGATAAAAGCCTAACGGCAATGCTTAAATATGTTGAAGAACTAAACGCACAAAGCTTAAGCGAAGAGGCGATAAACCGCATTCGGGAAGCATATGAGAAACAAGAATCAAAGATAGATGAAACACTTTCAAAGAAATGGAGAAAGAATAATGTTGTTTGATTATTACTCACCAGAGCCACAACCAATGAGGAAAATATTAATACAAATAGGTTGTCACGAAGAGAATATTACACCACCTCCCGAACTAAAGGATATATTCTTATCCTTTCAAGAATATAAAGAGAGCTCATATTACAAGGATTATCCAATGAGTAAAAATAAATTAAATCGCTTGGGGGATCAAGGAATATTAAGGACAAATAAAAAAAATAGATTTAAATATTACAATATATTTGATATAGCAAAATTTCATCTTGAAGAACAAGCAATGAAAGAAGAATTAGGTAAACGTCTCCTTTCTTTAGATGATGGATTACGTTTCTTAGGTTATCAGAGTAAAAGTAGGATTTCACACAACTATTACAAGAATATTTTCGAATTGGAACAATTGAGATGTTTTGAAGTGGTGATCATAGAGGAAAACCTAGATAAATATCCTGGATTACTTTTTATTACTGATACTCTTAAAACTTTCAAAAAAAATTATATCCCTATTTTAAAAGCTAGTGAACAAGCTGGAATACATTTATCAAACCTCTTAATTGGATTTGAAGGCCAAGTTTACAAACTTATAGCTAAAAATAATGACTTTCATTATTTAAAAAAAGATGAATTGGATAGGTATTTGTCTCTACGCCAAATAAAAGAACAATACTATCACACTAGCCGTGCCGCAAAAGAGCTTCAACTAGGGATAACAGTGTTTAAGAAAGTGGTTCAAGAATATAATGTCCAACCTATTGTTTATGGAAATGGAATTTATTATAAGCCTTCTGATATCGTTAAATTGAAGGAGGAACAGGAACGATTATTTGATAAATTAACTAAAGACTATATTACAAGAAATGAAGCCCTCGATATTTTAGATTTAAGTAAAACAATTAATCTTTATAGCTACCGAGATAGTATTGAAAAAATAGAAGTACCTAATTTAATACGGATTAACAAGAACGGTATTAATTTAACATTTTCAAACGTTGGACTATATAACAAAAAAGATGTGCTCTCTTATGGCAAAAAAAAGATAGTAAAAGACACACGCAATGCCATTTTAAATTCAGATGATTCTCCTTTTCGAAGGTATCAAAGACTATTAACATTTGAAAATATCGAATTTCCACCACATCTAAAAGAAACCAAAAAGTATTTACTTTCTTATATTCGTAAAAAACTGAAGGAAAAACAAAGAACTGTCAACTCAATTAAGGAGGTAATATCCTTATATTTTTCTATAACAGATTTCTTAATAAACATTGGAATCAATAAAGAAATTTTTCAGTATAACGAACACGAATTAAATTTGGCAGTATTTAATAACCAAGTGGAAAGTACATATAGGCTAGAAATATATAAATTTTTGAAAGATGTAGAAAAAATAAGATTAAAAAATGTTCAAAGCGTGGATTACAAGTTTTCTAGGCTTAAGAATCCCCATAAATATATTACTGATCCTAAAGAAAAGGAAATCTATTCAATAGACGATTATATAATGATATTGGATTATGTGGGAAATATTAATCTTCATATATCTAAGTCTATTGAAGATGCCAAAAAAGCAATTAAAGGAAAAAGTTATAAAAGATACGCATCGACTTGGCTTTATGTCTTGTTACATTTAAATAATGCTTGGCGGCACCACGATGTCGCTACATTCCCAAGGATTGATATTTCAGAGTTGAATATCTCAGGATTGGAATGGTTTGAGCAAAATAAGATTACCTTTGAAACCGCTGAATATATAGTCAATAGAATAAAGGCAAAAACATTTATCCATTCCAAAACAGGAAAAAAAAGAAACTTTATTTGTTCCAGGGAATTAACTGTTCCTTTAGCTCACGCAGTCATAATTTCAGAGTTAATACAACAAAGTTTATCTCCAAACAAAGAAGAACTTATAAATTATGATAGTGAAAATAAAACGATGACCCTAGGTTATCACAAATGCTTTTTTAAAGAACTAGAAATCAAAGAATTCCGTTTTGAATCTTTAAAAATGAATAGAACCCTTATTTCTTATATGTACAATGTAATTAAGAAATTAACCAATCGTAACCCCTTAGAAATAACTAAATTTATTCGAAGTCACACAGATGAAGAAACAACAAATATTTATATTTTTGTTCCACAAGAACACATTGATTTCCTTACACAACAATTATTTGAAATCGGACATTTTGGATACGCTTATGACTTGTTGGGACAGTTAGTTCTTGGAAAGGCACCAGAGGACCGTTTAGAGCGCACCGAACGGATGCTAGAAGTAAAAGAGGTATTTGGGGATGTTATTAAAATCGAACAAATTTCAGGTTATCTTAATGCCCTTACAAGGGATAAAACAAAGGTAAAAGAAATATTGTTAAGTTATTCCCCAGTCAAACTTAATGAAATAAACACCCTTGTAAAACTAGGTCAAAACATTGCAAAAGAAGAAGGATACCAATGTGTCTTTCGGGAATGTGCTTTTGAGGAGAAGATCTGTTCCAAATGCCCTGCTGCAATTACAAATTTATATGCTCTTTCACAAATTGGAGTAAGCGCTAAGAAAAAAGTAATTGAATTTCAAACTAAGTTTTCTCAAGCAAGGACTGAAGGAGAAAAAACAAGACTTTCTAATTTATTATATGCCGACTTATATCAAATCCAACTGGCTGTCAAAAGATACGGCGAAGAAACTGTTTCTACATTTATTGAAGGGGGAATCCAACAACTTAGGAAAGAAGTAAAAAGCCTTCCAAGTATGCAATCATATGTAACAATAAAATTAAATAGGTGATCAAGAATGTCCACAGAAAAATTAGCGATAAAATCACTGATTAGTGATATAAATGATGATAACTTCGATTTAAAATACAGTATTGAAGAAGCAAAACAAAACTTGGAATATGAAAACCAATTCCCTTTAGCAAATTGCTCTTTTGAGTCGAACATTTGGGAATTTGAATTCCATTTGACTTCAACAAAAGTATATTTGGATTTTAATAAATTATATGAGGCCATCCGTTTTCATACAAACAAAAAATGGAAAACAGACTTGGTGGTTGTAGTGAAATGTTGGATTGCATCAAATCTAAAAGAACACTCTTCCAGCAATTTAAGAGTTTATTATAACTCTATTTTAGGGTTTATTCAGTTATCTCACTGTTTTAATCCTGATTTAATCAATGATGTTAGAAATTATTTAACTCATTCCTGTAATGAAGTTGAAAAATATACACTTACTTATACATTATTGAATTTCATTGATTATTATGAGCAAATTGATAAAACTGGTACTTACCGCCAAATGTTACTGGATATATCCGACTCAATTAATAAAAGTGACCTAGGAAACATCCGAACGCTTCCTCCTGCAAAAGATGTAGTAATTTTTGCTTGGATACTTGAAGACTTTTGGTCAAAAATMCAAATTGGCGACCTAGATTATTTCAAATACTTCCCAGTTTATATGTGGTGGCATTTAACTAACCTTATACCAATTCGCCCGTCTGAATTTTGTCATATTAGTAGAGAATGTTTATATGAGGAAAATGGAAAACATTATATTAGGCTACCTAGAATCAAACAAAAAAAATCAAGAAAACGGGTACAAATAGTCGATAAAATTCATATCCCTGAACGCTTATATTGCTTATTAAACAGATATAAAAAGGATACAGACGGGTTTGGTGATACTGATACATTTATACATTACAAGGCCATTCAAAGCCCTAACGAAAACCTTAAATATAACACTAATAGATTCACT
Source organism: Bacillus sp. P4_D3 (assembly GCF_056401855.1). Classification (NCBI taxonomy): domain Bacteria; kingdom Bacillati; phylum Bacillota; class Bacilli; order Caryophanales; family Bacillaceae; genus Bacillus; species Bacillus sp. P4_D3. The sequence continues at coordinate 14,421 of NZ_JBFUIN010000020.1, read as the reverse complement.
AGATCTATTTTAAACGATTTGATTAAATTGTTTTACCTCAAAATTGTCCAAGAAGAATACGGTTATCAGATTGTCGATAAGAGAACTATAAAATCTGAAAAGGAAGAGTCAGATTTCAATGTATCATCATCAAATGATTCGGTATTACAAAAAATACAACCTGGCGATACACGGCATTTTGCATTTTTAAATTTACGAAGACAAGGGTATCACCCTGTTGAGATAGCAAGACTTGGGGGCCATATTAATATTCATTCTCAGTATCATTATTATCAACACGATAAATATTGGATAGACGTGGAAACTTTACAACTAATGCTTAGATTTTCACTTAAGGAAAAATTCCTGCCACGTATAGGATCTCCACTCACAGCGAATCTTTATATTGATAATGAATTCAAACGAAAGCATATATTCGCAGCACCAACAACACAAACAGAGATTGATTTAGATTTAGGATATTGTACGGATTCCTATCAGGCTTGTCCTGTTGAAGACTGCGTGATATGCCCTAGCTGGAGAATTACTCCCGAAGAGTTTAAATTGAAGTCCCTAATAATAGAACAAAAACTACAAAACATAAACAATGATATTATCATACTTTTAGATACATTAAAAAATCTTCATAATTTAGCATTAAGCAAGGCCTTTGATGAAGAGGACTTTAGAGAAGAAAATTGGCACTTTAATAGGGATATGTTATTAACCTCACGACAATTAGATACTAAATTACACCAAAGCATTCAGGTTTGTTCAATATTAAAAAATCAAGGAAGGTAATTATATATGTCTAAAAAAACAAGAGGAAGGCCTAGGAAGGATTTCTCCTTAGAAGCCGCAAAACAAGTAATAATTCGATATATGGACGAGAAACAAATCACAGGATTACTAAGTTATATGGAAATTTTTCATTATTCTAATGAGCTCTTTGAAAATAACGAAATCGATTCTGAATTAACCGAGTATTTTTGGAGGAAAGGTCTCGGAAGAAACCTCATTGATAAAACAAATGAAATACTCGAACATAAGGTACCTAGTGGTCATTTTGCCGAAGATGAAGAGCGTATAATAGACACACGAGATGCAATTGAAAAGCATTTTAAAGGTAAGGAATCCCACAAGACAAAACTTATTGGTTTATTAAAAATGAATGAAAATAAACTAAGAAAGTATATTACTGAAAATAGTAGGGTCAAGTCTAAATTAAATAAATATGAAGATGAATTAGAACGAAATAAAGAAACAATAAAACAACTAAGAAACCAGGTAAATCAATATGAACAGCTAATGTTTATGTGGTTAGAAGCAAGCGTGGATGACAAAGTACCTCTAACCAATCTGTTAACCTCTGGAAAATCAAGGACAAAGGTTGTCGAGCATTTTTTTGAAACTATATTTTCCGAAAACCCAATGGGAGGATTTGATAGATTTGAAAGTCTTCGCAATCAGAAAAACATCAAGGTTAAAACTAAAAACAATGTCGTTTCATATGAGCAAAAAGATGAAAAGTCTGCTTTTGACGATATAGATTTTTAAAGATTTTTTTTGTAAACTTTTTTGCTAGGTTACCCATAACAAGACTACACCCTAATTGTTAAACACAAAACTAACAATTGGAGTGTAGTTCATTTCGTCACCTTTAATTGGGTAGGAAATAAAAAAGGAACAACTAGAATCTTCACTACTCTCCCCTACCCGACTATATAATTATGTCAGGAATACACTTTTTCCCTTAATTGTACTATTTCAAATCCTAATTCCTCAAGCTTTACCCTATTTTCCTCACTAATAGACTCTATTTTTATTATTAACCTATTTTGTGCTCTACTCAACGCAACATAGTAAACCCTATGAGATTCCTTATTCATATCAGGATTTACGAGAAAGTCAATTTCTTTACCATCTTCCTTAGAAGGGAGAACTATACAAACTGTATCATATTCCTCTCCTTTAGATTGATGAATAGTTTTAAAATCTATTGATACATTTTCTATACTTTTTATTTGTAAAACAAGCTGTTTATAAGTTAATCCATCATATAACGCTTTTACTTTATCTTTAGTAATTTTACCTGATACTTCATTATGACCAATAATATAGTTATTATGTAGATAGGTAATATTTTCATTTGCAAAGTCGTCATAACTACCTATAAGTCTTCTTAAATTTTCTAATGCTTCTTTTTCAGTAAACACTGCTGTTTTCCTATAGGCTTGTTTCATATATTTTAATGCTTGCTTTATATCAAGATTTCTAGCTAATTCCAAGGATTGAACTAAATAGTATATCCTCCAACTTCTATCTCCATTTGAATCTTCTGCTAAAATATTAGCATCAGCTTGATCAATATTTTTATACGATAAAAACATAATTTGTCCAAAATTACTTTTTATATAAGAATCTGCTTCAGACTTTTCCCCGATTAAAATCATAGGTGCTGATCCTTCTAAATTATCAGGTGAATACTGCCTAAAATCTACTTTTTCACGCATATGGTTTAATACATTAATAATTTGATTTGTCGACCTTCGATTCCCGGACAAAATGTATATCTTCATACCTTCTAAAGAAAATTCTCTAAATAAATCAACATCAGCACCTTGGAAAGAATATATAGACTGACATATATCACCAATAACACCTACAAAAGTTTCCTTCTCACCTATCATTTTTAGAATTTCTGTTTGTATAGGGCTAGTATCTTGAAATTCATCAATTAAAATATACGGAAACTTGGCCCTTATGATGTCTAATACCTCAGGTTTCTCTTTCACAATTCGATAGGCAAAATAGAGGACATCATCGTGACTCAACTTACCCTCCGGCCAATATAATTGTTTATAAAGAATATATGAGCTGCTCTTAACAGAATAATTTTCAACTTTTCCATCCTTATATTTTAAAAATTTAAGGACAGGTTCTCCATCTTTCAACATCCATTTTAAACTTCCCAACGCTTTCATTAGAGCTTTGTCGTCATTAAAATGTAATTGCCGACTTTTGGTCTTAAATTCCCTTATTTGGCTCCTTCTTAGCTTAACTTCTTCGTGACCATCTATTTTATCTAACGGAATTGGATTATTATCCAAAAGCCACATATATGGCCTAACAATATATTTATAACAAAAACTATGTATTGTACAAATCTCTGTAGAATCTGTACACCCCTCTAACCTTTTGGTAAGAGTATTTACAGCTGTATTTGTATATGTAATACAGGCTATTTTTCGAGTTTTCTTTAGTTTTTTAGAACTTTTAAGAATATGTTTTATGTGATTAGTCAAAAAAGTGGTTTTGCCTGCCCCTGGACCAGCATAAAGTTTAAAGTGCCCATCAATAGGTATTTCACTTAAACTAGATTCCAATTCATTCGCTACAGAGATATCCATTTTATCGCCTCACTTATATAATCTGGGGGATTAATTAAACCCTCTTCATCTTTACTAATTAAATAGGCTATTTCTTGTGCAGCTTCTCCCTTTTTTACAGATAAAAGATATCTACTCGCAAGAAGAGCTACTTTTTTATCTTTATGGTCCTCTAAAGCTCCTGATTGTAACAACGCCAGTAGTTCGGTTGTAAATTTAGACGTTCTAATTCTTCTTATCATTTCTTCTAATGCTTTATCTTGATTAATCATCTGGAATAAATCTATTAACTCTTTTTGATTAGACATTGAACTTGTTACAAGAGTAGTATTAGTTGGATTTTTTCTAACTAGTTCATATTCAAAAGTTGAGCTCAAACCAATCGGTTGTGTAAATATCTTTATGTTAGATGAATATTCCGCCCTATGAGTGATAAGTTTATTTGAGCTATTCTTGTATTCGAATAGATCAGTATCACTTCCTAAAAATATAGGATGGCATTTTTCCCAGCTACTTGAATCATCTTCTGCTGCATCTTCTATCTCATCTTGTATGCTATCTATTGATCCTACAGTTTTTTTCTTTCTTACTGGATCTAGATCTGTAATACAAGCTATTTTTTTATTAATTGCATACGGGGATTTACAGGTATCGAATAATTTTAGAAAATGATTAAAATATCTACCCCCAATATTTATAACGGTGGTATGACTATCTTCTAAATGCAAATCTAATTTTCTAGCAAATTCCGGTACTACTAGTTGTTCAGCTATTCCTTCAACTAATATGATATTTTGGGCAAAAAATAGGTCTGCTTTAGTTACATCTAAAAACCTCTTTACATAATCCTTAGACTTCTTATCCTCTTTAGATTGTTCCGTACCCTCACTAACTTCAAACACCTTATCGGGATATGCAGCTCTGATAATTTCTTGAGACTCTCCAGTATTACTCTCAATATGCATTTTTTGAAGAACTATTATATCCTCAAGATCTACAGCAGCAGTTATATTGGGAGAATGGGAAGTAACAAATACCTGTCTAACTTCAGATTCTTTATTTCTCTTTAAAAATTGTAGAAACTTATACTGCATACTTGGATGCAAATGCGCCTCTGGTTCTTCGATTGCCAGAATTGAGAATACTTTAGAATTAGACCCTAGATACTCCCCTGATGAGTCTTTTTGCATTTTTGAAAGTAGTAAAGATATATAAATTAGATTGTTATAACCTAGACCATTACTTGTTGCTGGTAATTTTATCCCAGTTTCCTTTTCTACAACTAACCTTAAAGCCGAATATAATTCAGTATCAAGAATTTCGCCATCAAAAATTGGCTTCGAATTGTCAACACCTGCACCTGTACTTTTTACATACTTCAAAATTTGCTCTTCACCTTGACTCATTCTATCTTTTAAGGATTTTAATAATTGTTTTGAATCTTGTGCGAAACGGTCTTTTTTACATTGGATTTCCTCTAACTTTTCATTTACATCTAAGTTTTTGTTATTTTTAATGTCATAGTCCATATAAAAATCAATTACTTCTTTTAAAAGGGCATTGTTACCCTTGAATAGATCTCTTTCAACATCTCTTATTGCACTTAAAAATTGGAAATCAAATCGAGAGAGTTCCGAAGAGTTTACCTGATTTTTTAAATTGGGATTTCCAACATATACCCTACTAACATATTTCTTTAAAAAATGCTGTTCGATAACTTTCCAATAATCATTTTTATCTGTACTTTTCATACTACCCATTAACCTTTTATATGCGTCTACATCATTTTCAGGCAAGAAGAATTCAAACGTAATAGTAGCTTCAAAAGGAGTTCCTATATTAGTTAGCCAGTTTGCAACAGTAACTAATTCATCTGAATAGGGTTCTTCATTATCTGATTCTAGTAATTTCGCAGATATACAAATCTTTGGGGGATTAGATTTTAGCTCTTCCATTTCTATATTGCGATTAAAATCATTAATACTTAACTTCTTTGTAGATTTATTATCAAATAAGATTTCTAAAGCTTTGATTATTGTAGTCTTTCCTGCATTATTTTGACCAATAATCACATTARTTCCTTCTTTAAATTCAATAGTAGTGGCCTCACTAGTAAATCCTCTAAAATTAGTAACTTGTAGTTCTGATATATACATAACAGCACTCCTTATTTAACAGTTTAGACTTACAACTTTTCTTATTAATTCAAATTTTACCATACAATTTATTTCCAAATAAAAGAGGAGTAAAAACTAATATAAGTTTTTACTCCTTGATATCGCATTTTTAATATATTCATTCGCTTAAAAGAAACTTAAATGACTAGCAGAACTTGAGAATTTCTTGTTAGAGAACTATTATTAAAATTATTTAAGAAATCTCTCTTTAAAATTTTTAAAAATGTACCTAATGAGGTAATAGTTATGTTCATTATACCCTTTCTCTATCCTACTCATACAAAAACGGTGATATTAAACTTTATATTGGATTTTCAGATACATTAATTGAACGTTTAAGAGTATAAATCCAATAATAGTCAGTCATTAAAAGCCATCTTTTAATTTGAATGGTTGATGTTTAGACTTTATTATAGAATAAACAAAAAAAGAGGTGCTTTACAGCACCCCTTTTTTTTGACTATACAGTTAACCTTTATCTTGGATAACTCGCCGTCACGCCCGATATATTTTATGTATAAATAATAACACATATTTTAATACTAATAAAGCACAAAATTTTATTTAATCCCTATTCTTATTTAGAGACTGACTTACAAAATAAATAAGAAAAAGAGATGCTTAATAAAGCATCTCTTTTCCTTGACTATACAGTTAACCTTTATCTCGGATAACTCGCCGTCACGCTCGATATATTTTATGCATAAAGAATAACATATATTCTAAAATTAGTAAAGAAAACAATATTAAATCCCTATTTTTGTCCAATCTGAAAGTTTTTTTCGTCCCATTCTTTCAAATGTTTTTTTCATTAATTGTTTTTCACGTTTTGAATTGCAACGGTTGAAATAAAAATGTTTAATTAAACTCCTTATTCCTTTTAAATTTTCAAACTGAGAAAGAACCAATAATGTGTCATATAATTTTATTTCATAGTAAGTCGGAATTCCTAATGCATTATTTTTTGTCCTTAACTTTAAATCCCTTATTAACCCTCCATCAATCCTTACATTATTAGCTGTACGAAATCTATTGACTAGTTGAAAATGTGCACAAGTATTTCTTAATTCGATAAAAATTCGTATTGAATTAAGAAACTTTTGTTTATCTCTGTACTTCATTCCAAAATCTTCAATAACCTTTTCAAAAACATCTTTTTCAAATCCCAATAACAATTTAAAAAGAGGACCAAATTCAAGAACCTTGATAGTTACCCAGAACGGTGGATCATCATAAGTAGACATATAAGAATATTTCGCTTTACAAAATTCAATATAATTACTATAAGTCTTACCATTAAAATAACAGCTTGTGCTAAATATTTTATGCTTTGAAATATTATAAACTACATCCCTAGGTAAACTTAAATGATTTGAACGTGGATCTGTATATTTACTAACATCAATATAACAAGCCGAATCAGCAGCAGTTAAAAAATGTTTTTCACAAAATCTATGTGCCATAGAGGCTTTTAAACGAATCTCAAATCGATCTAAAAGCTTCAGAATCTCTAGGTTCATTTGTTTATCAAAATCATATAATAATAGGAAGTCTTCAAAGTAAGGACCATCGTACTCTTTATTAATTGCTTTAGAATCGGTTAATAACAATGTCTCAAATCCATTTATTAGATCAAAATAATTTTTTTCCAATAAATGCTTTTTAGCTTTTTCTTCATCTCTAATAATTAGTTTTCTTTGTTTTAATAATGTAATTTGTTCATCTATCGATCTAAATGTTTTCGTGGTATGTGCCCGGTTGCCCAAATAAATCTCCCCATATTCTTTTTTATCTATTTATATAAAATTTTATATTATTTTTTCCAAGATAGCTACATAATCTACCCTTGTCCCTACTAAACAAATTTCAAAAATAACTTTTATTATATATAAAACAATACTTGGGAATATGTAACTCGATAAAGATTCTAATAATATTATTTATCTGAATTAAGGATACATACCAAATTACGTGATTTTTGTTAATATCATTTATTCTTATATATTTAATCCTTAAAAGAAAACCAATGCAAGGGAATGTGTAAGGAGAATAAAAAGGTATAAATAAATCTTTTGTTTTATTTATACCTATATATAGATTTTATTCCCATTTTCTTCAGTAACCTTTTGTTTTGATTTTTACTTTATTCCCTGTGCTAATTCTTAATTTAGCACTTGCTTCAGCTCTTCTTTTAATTCACTCTTTTTAAAAAAGTTTCAATCATATCTAAAATAAAAGCAAAGCGATTAAACGAAATTCGATACTCACTTCCTGTTATTCTAGTTAAAAAAGTTGTCATAAACTCGTTCATATTCATAATCCCTTCTCTGGTTATAGAAGCGGCTTGATACACTGTAATAGTATCTTTTTCTTTACCACTCTCCTCATTATCTTCAATAATATCCTTAATATAAATTATAAAAGTAGCTAATTCCATTTCCTCATATGCATACTGATATACTGAATAAGTTTGGTGCAAGGTATCATAGTGCCCTTTATGACCTCCTAACTCACACACCGCTGCAAATAGCAAACTTTCATATGCCTCCTCAAAGGCTCTATTTAATTCAATGATTTCAACACCTAACATTTCTTCAAATTGATCTTTTATTAATTGTTCCTCGACAGAGCACTTTTGATAGATGTCCAAACACCACAACAGATCTTTGGAATAAACTGCTTTCCGATTCATTATTTTATACTCCATAAAATATACACCTCAAGTTGATATAAATTAATGTAAAATCACATCAAAACGATATAATATCACTATAAAGAAAAAAATTAATAGTGTTATATATTGGAATACATCTATTGAAATAAAAATTCAAAATTCTATTCTATTAGGGTATAACTTTATCTTTAACTGGGAACTTTCTCTGCTTATTAAAGAATTCAATTTCCATTACACTCTTGTGTAACTACAATAGATTTTTTAATTGATAATATTTTTATCCAGTATTTAATGGATATAATTCGTACAACACTTTGAAAACAAGGAATTATAAATTATATCCACCATAAATACAGTATACAAAAAAATCATGGTCCATTTTCAGGCGGAAGTTTGCATCATGCACATATGCAAATTATCGGAATGAAACATGTAGACTATCTTGAAAATATTGAGGAAGCAAATTTCCAAGGGGTAATTGTTCAAAAAAATGAACGCATTGAACTCAATATTTCAGAGCGTCCTATTATCGGCTTTACTGAATTTAATATCATCATTGAAGATATTGCATTTATAGATGAAATGGCAAATTATATTCAGCAAACTGTACGTTACATACTGACAGATTTCCACAAAGGGTGTAGTAGTTATAACTTATTCTTCTATCACTTAAACAGGAAAATCATTTGTAAAGTTGTTCCCAGATTTGTAGTTTCACCGTTGTATGTAGGATATAAAATACCACAAGTTTCTACAAAACTAGAAGATGTGAAAATACAACTAGTGCAGTATTTCACGAGAGAAAAGGATGAAATTATTCATAAAAAAACAGAGTAGGTATAGAAAACCTACTCTTTTATTACACCTTTATTTCGATAGTATACATCCTCTAATCCGATGTTATACTTCATATTGTTATCCGTCCACTCTGGTCCTAAATTCCCTGGCCATCCAGATGTATTCGCTATATATTTCAGTAATGCAAAATCAGTCAAACCTTTTTGCACCCCGCGCTTATAACCTTTCATTAAATGCGGCATTGCAATTTGTGCATTTATACGTGGATCTTTCAGCTCTTCATCAGTTAAATGATCTGGCGCAAGCCCACCACCGCGGTGTAATTGAAACAATCCGAATGAAGTTCCGTTATCTCCAACACTTCTTGGATTTAACCTACTTTCATGTTCGGCAATTGTAAGAGGTATCCATTCCGGAAGGTTTACTTTCTTTGCTTCCTCTATAATGATTTGTTTCATCTGTTTTACTTCTTCTGAATCAACATAGCTTGTTTCATTCATTAGCTTACCCATTCCTTCAGACTTTCCTTGGAAATATAAATACACTCCAAGAACAACTAAAAATCCTACAAAGAATTTCTTCACTACCTCTACCTCTTTCTCCGCTGAAATTTGTCCCCCTTCAGCCTTCCCTTTACAATTACCTACACTCTATCATTCTCTTACCCTTCAATCATAGCAAATAACTATACATATTATCATCATGCTTTAGACCGATTTTGCGAAAAAACAGTTGGTAAATACGTACAAAAATGTAACTTACATGGACTACAACTCATTTATTGTATATAATTGTAAATTGAATTCTATATAGACTAGGAGCATATATAAATGAAAAAATTCCTACTACTCTTTTTTAGCATTTTACTACTCTTTCCTATACATATCTCTGCACAAACATCACCCAAGCCAAAAGTACTTATTTTGTATAGTACAGAAAACAACAAAATTACAAACAATGTACAAATCCTTAATACTCAGTTAGGACACTTTACAAATAATATAACAGTAAAAAGTTTAAAAGAAATGAATGAAACTACTAACTCATCTTCTTATACACATATTGTTTATATTGGAGAGAAAAAAGAAGATTTTTCTACTAAAGCAAAACAATTTCTAGAAAACTTCTCGGGTCCAGTATTAGTTTTAGGACAAAATGTTGAACAATTATCTAATCGTTTTTCTTTCATTACCTCGAAAGAAACCGATATACGAACTCACACTATAGAATATCCGACTCACCAGTTAAAAAATGAATTACATGAAGAACGCTTAATGAAGAAGGTTGAAACAAAAGGAACAGCTCTTGCTTACGCCTTGAGTGCCGATGGAACCCATCCGTTAATCGTTCAGCAAGGAACATCCTATTATGTTGCAACTCCGAACCTTTTTGATTGGATGTCCCATTACGTCGGTGAAATGCTATTTTCTTACTTCGAACAAGAGCCTATGACAAATAAAACTACAGCTTATTTACGTCTTGAAGACGTTCACCCAGCTGTAGATGTAAAGCAATTAAAAGAAATCGCTGAATTACTAAAAGAGAAAAAGCTCCCTTATATGATTACCGTTATCCCTGTTTACAAAGATCCAGACACAGGAAAAACAGTACATTTAAAGGATAACTCTGAATTAATCGATGTTTTACGCTTTATGCAAGATAATGGTGGCTCTATCGTTATGCATGGTTACACACATCAGTTTTATGATAGTGAAACTGGCGAAGGTTTTGAATTTTGGGATGTAAAAACTGATCAACCAATTCGTCAACCGAACCATGAAAAACCAAAAACAAAAGACGATTTCCAATCTACAGAGGACTATAATAAATACGTTAAAAACGGAAAGGCCTTTGAAGAAAAGTATATTAAAGAGCATATTGAAAAAGGGATTACAGAGCTTGTAGAAGCTAAATTGTATCCAGTTGCTTTTGAAGCTCCGCACTATACAATGTCTCAAAAAGGATATGAAATACTATCACAATATTTTTCAACTTATGTAGGACAAATACAACTAAACGATAAAACTTGGAAATCGATGCACTCACCGGCTTATATAAGTACACCTTCATTTTTACATGGGATGAAATTAATTCCTGAAACTGTTGGCTTTATTGAAGAAGATAAGCCACAAGCTATAGCAAAAATGAAAGAACGTGCTTTATCTGTCGAAAAATTATCCGATGGAATTATCGGTGCATTTTATCATCCTTACTTGGGCGTTAAACCATTAAAAGAAGTATTAAAAGAACTAGAAAGTATTCCAAACATAGAGTGGATTGATTTACAAAAAGAAACGAATGAAGTAAAAATGAAAGATATTCATATTACTACTAATAAAGACGGCATTCATGCTGAACAGCCAACAAGTGCGAAGGACATAATTGATTATATAAAACAACATGGGTTCTTCCTTATAATTGGGTTCATTATAATTGTCTTTCTTTTATTATTAAGACGCGCGAAAAAATTAGAGTCATAATAAAAACACCAAGCGAGATGCTTGGTGTTTTTTGCTATCACTCAATAACTTGATAAAATCGCACCGTATTCTCATATATTTTCTCTGCAACTTTCTCTACAGACATTCTTTTTATTACACTAATTTCTTGTAATACATCTTTAATCATTTTAGGGTGCGTTATAACACCATCTTGAAATTCCCATGGCCCATCTGTTTCTACCATCATATATTTTAAAGGATAATACGAAACAATTTTTCTAATTTTCTCCTTATGTAAAACATCCGGTGTGATAGAAATATAATAACCGTTCCTCATCATCCGTTTCATTGTCGCTTCACTTCCTTTAAACCAGTGAAAGTGTGCACGTACAACTTTATATTCTTCAAGTAAATCACATACAATATCAGCGTCTTCATAAACTGCGTGTACTACAATCGGTAAATCATATTTACTAGCTAGTTCAACAAACTCTTTTAACACCGCTATGTATGGATCGACAGCAATATTTTCATCTTCTTTCCTTAAATAATATGGGAGCCCCACTTCACCAATCGCAACGATTTCCTCTACATGATCTTCAATTAATTTATAAATTTGCTCACATTCCTCTTTATGAGTCGGTTGCTCCGGATGAAAACCTATTGCTGGATGTATAAAAGGATATCGCTTTGCTAAAGATAGAGTTTCTAGGCATGATTGATAATTCATAGATACTGCAATAAGCCCTTGTATCTCTTTACTGTTTTCCACATCTGTAAGTAATCTACTTTTCTCTTCATCCTCATATTGATCAACATGTATATGGCTATCAATCCATTTCATCTTTATGCCCCCATAAAAAAAACAAGAAAGGGTCTCCCTTCTTGTTTTATCATCTATATTAGTTAACAATTAAATTTGTTATTATATCAAATAATCCAATACATACTATGGCAACAGTAAAGTAGCTACAGAAATCTTTAATTGGAAACTTCACTACTTCTTCTTTACGCATCCCAGTTTTCTCCCTTCTTAATATATCCCTAATTATTTTTTATCTATTTGTATCTATTATGCAAAAAATATGACAAAATTACTATCGAATTAACTTACGTAAACCTTACAATATTGTAAGGTTTAAAAAAACCCTCATCTTAAGCTAAGATGAGGGCTATTCAAAGTTAGTTGGTTTTTCGTTCTTCATTAACATTACGAATCAGAAAGTAATACAGTAAGACTTTCTAATTATAATATATTATATTCACTATCTTCTAACTATCGAATTACATTACAGGATACTTACATGTTTGTAAGATATGTGTAATGTAATTCGATAGTTTCCCTTACCTATATCTCATACAATAAGGTTAGAAAGTAAGCCAAATAAGAAGCATACTCACATAACCAAATTACATTGCCGGTAGCCCAATCTTCTTATACTTTCATTTTTATTACTGCAATGTGTCCCCTTCCCCTTTATATAAAAAAACCCCTAGTTTATACGAACTAGGGTTTTTTTTTACGAGTCAAAAATATACCCCCACCTAGTATTTTTGATTTCGACAAAAAATAGGTGGGGGTATATTTTTCTATCTCATCGACAAAAGTTTACTCTTCGCATTTATAGGGATATTTGTAGTCTCAATCTCTTCAATTGACTCACCGTAACGCCCTTTTGCGAACACCTTTAACGCTTCGTCTCTCTTTAACATATGTTTAACAGTTTTCTTTATTTTTTGTTCTCTTCCACGTTCATCAAATGCAATAAATTCATATTCATACCATTCATCACCGACGTGCTGACCGATCGTATCCACAATTGTATAGTATTCTTTCGTCGTATAAAGCGGATTATATTTATCGATAACCGGTCCAAGTTTTGTAGGTAGCAATACTACTACTATCGTCACCATAGCTATCACAGTAGTAATCATTTTTTTCTTCATAATACTGATCTTCCTCCTCTGCAGGATACTTATACATCCATTCTAAAGAGCAGGAATTTAATCTACCATTCAATCCCATTACATTACCCTTACATTTTTGTAAGAATAAAGTGAAACTTTAATCAGTGGGGGTTTTGTTCATCCCCCCACTGATTATTAGTTGAACCAATCGGGCGTTTACGGGCAGTTGATCTCCCACCTAACTTCTTTGCTCCAGCTGAATTTTGAGGTGGGAGTTCTACTGCCCGTTAATGCGGGATAAAAAAAAGATGAACGAATTTTCTCGTTCATCTTTTAGCTTGCTTTAAAACCACCGCCAAGTACATCACGTACATCGTGAATGACAACGAAGGCATCTTCATCAACTCTACTAATAACTTGCTTTAACTTAACAAGCTCTTGTTTATTAATAACAACATATAATACTTCTTTATTTTTACCAGTATATCCGCCGCGTCCTTCTAATACAGTAACACCGCGTGTCATGTTTTTCGTAATGGTCTCACGAATTAAGTCTGGCTGATTTGAAATAATCGTAACAGCCGTTTTTGTATCCATTCCTTCTACAATGAAATCAATCACTTTCGCTCCGACAAATACAGCAACAAGCGTATACATTGCCTTTTCTTGTCCTATTATAAATACAGAACCAGCAATTACAATAATATCAATAATAAGTACGCCTTTTCCAACACTCCACCCTAAATATTGATTTGCTAACTGTGCTAAAATGGCTGATCCTCCTGATGTACCTCCAGCTTTGAACATACACCCTAATCCGATACCTACAAATACACCCGCGAATAAAGCGGCTAATAGCGTATCGCTGTTTACTTGATACTGAATATGTTCTGTAACATATAAAAACAAAGATGTTTCTACAATCCCTAAAATTGTATAAACCATCGTTTTCTTATCAAAAAATTTATAACCAATAGCTAATAAAATTGCATTCAAAACAAGATTCGTGATTCCTGGTGACCATCCAAATAAATAATAAGTAACAACCGTTAGAC
>NZ_JBFUIN010000019.1:0-33028 GCF_056401855.1 Bacillus sp. P4_D3 | reverse complement strand
AGATATGAGTGCACTTGTGGCCGGAGCAAAATTCCGCGGTGAGTTTGAAGAGCGTCTGCAAGCTGTATTAAATGAAATTAAAAAGAGTGAAGGCCGCATTTTATTATTCATTGATGAACTTCATACAATCGTCGGCGCTGGTAAAACAGAAGGAGCGATGGATGCAGGAAATATGTTAAAACCAATGCTAGCACGTGGTGAACTGCATTGTATCGGGGCAACGACATTAGATGAATACCGTAAATATATTGAGAAAGATCCAGCATTAGAAAGACGTTTCCAACAAGTATTAGCAGAAGAGCCAACTGTTGAGGATACAATTTCCATTTTACGTGGTTTAAAAGAGCGTTTTGAAATTTATCACGGTGTAAATATTCATGACCGCGCGATTGTAGCAGCATCTGTTTTATCAGATCGATATATTTCAGATCGTTTTTTGCCCGATAAAGCAATTGATCTTGTTGATGAAGCTTGTGCAACAATTCGAACAGAAATTGATTCTATGCCAACAGAATTAGATGAAGTAACGCGCCGCATTATGCAGCTGGAAATTGAAGAAGCTGCTCTTGGGAAAGAAAAGGACTTAGGTAGTCAAGAGCGCCTAAAAACATTGCAACGTGAATTATCGGATTTAAAAGAAGTTGCAAGTAGTATGAGAGCGAAATGGGAGAAAGAAAAAGAAGACATTCATAAAGTGCGTGACTTACGTGAACATTTAGAGCGCTTGCGCCGTGAGTTAGAAGAAGCAGAAGGAAATTACGATTTAAATAAAGCAGCTGAGCTTCGCCACGGGAAAATTCCAGCTATCGAAAAAGAGTTAAAAGAAGCGGAAGAGATGGGTGCACATAATAAACAAGAGAATCGTTTATTACGCGAGGAAGTAAGTGAAGAAGAAATTGCAGACATTGTTTCAAGGTGGACTGGTATTCCTGTCGCAAAACTCGTTGAAGGTGAACGCGAGAAATTACTACGCTTAGAGCAGATTTTATCAGAGCGTGTAATCGGCCAAGAGGAAGCAGTAAGCTTAGTATCAGACGCAGTTCTTCGTGCACGCGCTGGTATTAAAGATCCGAATCGTCCAATTGGTTCATTTATTTTCCTAGGACCTACAGGTGTTGGTAAAACTGAACTTGCAAAAACATTAGCACAAACGTTATTTGACAGTGAAGAGCAAATGATTCGTATCGATATGTCTGAGTATATGGAGAAACACGCAGTGTCACGCTTAATTGGTGCGCCTCCTGGATATGTTGGATATGAAGAAGGCGGACAATTAACAGAAGCAGTAAGACGTAAACCGTATTCTGTTATTTTGTTAGATGAAATCGAAAAAGCACATCCAGAAGTATTCAACATTTTATTACAAATGTTAGACGATGGACGCATTACAGATTCACAAGGACGTACAGTAGACTTTAAAAACACAGTTATTATTATGACTTCAAATATTGGATCGGCTCACTTATTAGAAGGGCTAGAAGAAGATGGTTCTATTAAAGAAGAGTCAAGAGAACTTGTAATGGGACAATTAAGAGGACATTTCCGACCAGAATTTTTAAACCGTGTCGATGAAATTATTTTATTTAAACCTCTTACAAGGAATGAAATTGAAGGTATTGTTGATAAGATTGTACAAGAATTACAAGGGCGTTTAGCAGATCGCCACATATCATTAGAATTGACGGAATCTGCAAAAGAATTTGTTGTAGAAGCTGGGTTCGATCCGATGTACGGAGCTCGTCCGTTAAAACGATACGTACAGCGTCAAGTTGAAACGAAATTAGCGAGAGAATTAATTGCAGGAACGATTACTGATAATAGTCATGTAGTTGTTGATGTTGAGAATAATGAATTAGTCGTTCATGTAAACTAAAAAAAGAGTTCGGATAAAATCCGGACTCTTTTTAGTGTTGTTCTACTGGCTMGTTTGGAATCGCAGCTGCAATCGCTAATACTAATACCGCAAGAACAACTGAGAAAATAGACGCTTGGTTAAAATCGTATGTACCGCCAGTCATAGAGCCGATTACGTAGCTCATCATATGTACAAGCGCGAACGACCAAATTAATGCCCAAATGAAACGCATATTTTACACCTCTATTCGTTCAATCTGTCCTTATTGTAACACAATTGAAAAAAGAATATAGAAAAATATTTGTAGATTTTTCAACGCAAATTTGTATTCTGTTCATACATTATAAAAGAGTACTTTTATACGTTTAGAAAATAAGGCGGGGGAAAAATGAGTATTACAGAACGTTTTTTTTACTTAGAAAAAGAACCATGTGTAATTTATTTACCGGAAAAGCCAAATGGATTTTCTGTTATGCTCCTAGGAGATTATAACTATTTTATTGAGAATGGTACAAGTTTATGGACACAGCATGCAGGGAGAGCTTATTTTTTACAGGGCCTTATTGAAAAAGGCTACACAGTCTTTTCGTCTAACTTATACGGAAGGCATTGGGGGAACGACCGAGCTGTTCGTCTAGCAAAACGTTTGTATGATGTCGTTCTAAGAAAAGAGACATTGAATACGAAAATGCACATTATGGCAGATGGTATGGGAGCGCTTGTAGCACTGGAGATGATGAACAAATACCCTGAATGTATACGTTCTGTCGTTATGTTAAATCCGTGTTTAGATTTACCAGAATATGTGGAGTTTGAGAAAGAGCATAAGTTTTTTTACAAAAGATTAGTGAAGGAATTAAGTTTGGCGTATGATTCCAAAGAAGAAGAATTAGAATCAAAAATAAATAAGAAATCATTTGCACTTCTTCCGTCTTGTGTACCTGTTAAAATTTTTGTCTCAACACAGGAAAAAAGAGGAAGAAAACAATTGTTACGTAAATACGAGAAAATGAGGCAATTCAATCAATGCGATACTTCTGTTTTATTCCATCTGCAAGATGTGAAATATAAAATGGTTAGACAAACGTGTGATTTCTTTGGAAAATATGAAGAAGAATTGTGAAGCTCCCATATACATAAATGAGGAGCTATTTGTTTCAAGGGGAAAGGGTTGGTGGTATGAAACGCGTGCTGATTATAGGTGCACTTACGTTTGTAGGTTATCACCTTGTGAATAAAATGATTGCAGAAGAAGTAGAAGTATATGGTCTTGATTTTGATGAATTTGATAGTATGACAAAAGTTAATGAAGAGAAATTATTGTTGATTGGGCGGAATGCGTTATTTACGTACTATTCTATAAGGGATGAAGACGGATGGCGATCGGTAGAGGAAGAAAGTTTCGATACAGTTTATTTTTGCTTGTATGAGCCGAATCAGCAAAGTGGATTTCGGAATGAAAGGGTCATATTACAATATTTAAAACGAATCGTAAGGATGTGTGAAAAAAATAACGTAAAGTTAAATCTAATTTCTTCTATTGAAATAGGAAGCACTGAAGAATCCGAAAACAAACGTCTATTTTCGAAGGTGGAAGAAGGGTTGAAAAAAGGCGAATTACAATATAGTGCATATCGAGTTCCTACATTATATGGGCCGTGGCAACCGTCGTTTATGATGTATCATCAGCTTATTTTATCAGAACTTGATGACAAAGAGTGCCGTTGTATAAATGGAGAAAAAGGAAGCGATTTACTTTACGTTGAAGATGTATGTGAATATTTATGGGAACATGGAATGAATGTAAAGCACCTCGGTGTATATAATTTACTTAGCGGAAAAGAAGAGTTATGGGAAAAAGGTATGACCTTGCTGCATGCAGATGATAAAGTAAATAAAAAAAATGTGGAAGTAAGAGATGAAGCTGTAGAGGTTATTTCTATTCAAAAAAATACACCAGTARAATTCGGTTTAAATAAACAATTGGCACATATGAAAAAATATAAAGAGTTATATGAAGGGTAGCGCACGTGTTAAACTATTGTATGGATAATTGATTGAAAAGCTTTAATGGAGAGGAAGAGATTACATGAACGAAAAAAGTATGCAATTTTTACAAATCGCAATGAAGCATTTACCAGAAGCTAAGGCAATTTTAGATTCTAATGGAATTGCGCTTGATATGGAGAAAGCACAGCCGGTGTTAGAGCTATTGATGAAAGTAATGGGCGAAGCATATGAGCTTGGGAAAGCGGATAAAGAATAAAAAAACCTTCTTTTTTAGAGGGAAGAGAGGCTCGARCSGTGGATAGAAGCGGTWRGGGCYTTTTTTAGTCTCGAGCGAGGTAAGAACAGAGGGATGATGAGGTTAAAGGAGAACGCCTTAGTTTTGAAGGAAAGGGGATAAAGAATAAAAAATCTTCTTTTTGATGGGAGAGAGGCTCGAACGGTGGATAGAAGCGGTTGGGGCTTTTTTTAGTCTCGAGCGGAGTAAAACCGGAGGGATGATGAGGTTAAAGGGGAAGGTTATGAGGAGAACGCCTTAGTTTTGAAGGAAAGCGGATAAAGAATAAAGAACCCTTTTTTTTGATGGGAGAGAGGTTCGAACCGTGGATAGAAGCGGTAAGAGCCTCTTTTTGTTTCGAGCGGAGTAAGGGTATGGAATAATTTATATTTTGAAAGGGCAGGAATTTTTCTGTTTCTTTTAATGAAAAATAAAGTTAGTAATACGCTGTCTTTATTTTTTTAGCTGAAATATATTCTAGACAAAAGTACATTTATGTTTTAAAATTAGTACCAAGTCATAATAATTGATATAAAATGGAGGGCTGCGATGTGAACGTGGGCATTTTAGGGGTCGGAAGATATGTGCCAGAAAAAGTAGTCACAAATCACGATTTAGAGAAAATCGTAGATACATCTGATGAATGGATTCGTACGAGAACGGGAATTGCAGAAAGACGCATTGCCGATGATACAATAGATACTTCATATATGGCGGTAGAGGCTTCTAAAAAAGCACTTGAAGATGCAGGGATTAGCGGAGAGGATATCGATCTTATTTTAGTGGCAACAGTAACGCCAGATCGCGCATTCCCAGCAGTAGCCTGTGTAATCCAAGAAGCAATTGGCGCAAAACACGCAGCCGCGATGGATTTAAGTGCAGCATGTGCTGGCTTTATGTACGGAATGATTACAGCACAGCAATTTATTCAAACGGGAACTTATAAAAATGTATTAGTAGTTGGTAGTGACAAACTATCTAAAATTGTAGACTGGAACGATCGAAATACAGCAGTACTATTTGGGGACGGAGCAGGTGCTATCGTAATGGGAGCTGTTTCGGAAGGAAAAGGTGTACTTTCCTTTGAATTAGGAGCGGACGGAAGTGGCGGTAAGCATCTTTATCAAGACGAGTATGTTATGATGAACGGCAGAGAAGTCTTTAAATTTGCTGTTCGCCAACTTGGTGATTCCTGTCTTCGCGTGTTAGAAAAAGCGGGACTTACGAAAGAGGATGTGGACTTCTTAGTACCACATCAAGCGAATATTCGTATTATGGAATCTGCAAGAGAAAGATTAAATTTACCGAAAGAAAAAATGAGTATGACAATTGAAAAGTTCGGTAATACATCGGCTTCTTCAATTCCAATTGCAATGGTAGAGGAATTGCAAAATGGACGTATTCAAGATGGTGATTTAATTATACTAGTAGGTTTTGGCGGCGGGTTAACATGGGGAGCAGTAGCTCTTCGTTGGGGTAAATAAGGACTGAGAGAAAAAAAGGAGTGTATTTTGTATGGAAAAAAAGAGGGTCGTAATTACAGGGCTAGGAGCTGTTACACCGATCGGAACAGATGTTGAAACAGCTTGGGAAAACATTAAAAACGGTGTATCCGGAATCGGACGACTTACAAGAATAGATTCAGAACAAATTCCTGCAAAAGTAGCAGCAGAAATTAATGACTTTGAAGTCGAAAAATATATAGATAAAAAAGAAGCGCGCCGTATGGACCGCTTTACGCAATATGCAGTAGCAGCAGCGAAAATGGCAGTAGCAGATGCGAAGCTTGAAATTACAGAAGAAAATGCACCACGCATTGGTGTATGGGTTGGTTCTGGTATTGGTGGTATGGAAACATACGAAGAACAATTTAAGATTTTTGCTGAAAAAGGTCCGCGCCGCGTGAGCCCATTCTTCGTACCAATGATGATTCCAGATATGGCAGCAGGTCAAGTGTCAATCGCTACAGGAGCGAAAGGAATTAATACTTGCTCTGTAACAGCTTGTGCATCTGGAGCAAACTCAATTGGTGATGCGTTTAAAGTAATCCAGCGCGGTGATGCTGATGCGATGATAACAGGCGGAGCAGAAGCGCCATTAACAAGTATGGCATTCGCTGGGTTTAGCTCAGCGAAAGCATTAACATTCAATGAAGATCCAGCAACGGCTTGCCGCCCATTTGATAAAAACCGTAGTGGTTTCGTAATGGGTGAAGGATCAGGAATTCTTATTCTTGAAGAATTAGAGCACGCATTAGCACGTGGTGCTCACATTTATGCGGAAATTGCTGGTTATGGTGCAACTGGTGATGCGTTCCATATTACAATGCCTGCTCCTGGCGGTGAAGGCGGAGTTCGTGCGATGCGTCAAGCTTTAGCTGATGCAGGTCTAGAGCCAGAAGATATTGATTACATTAATGCACATGGTACAAGTACAGATGCAAATGAAAAGTATGAAACGATGGCAATTAAAGAAACTTTCGGTGAGCATGCATATAAAGTAGCGATTAGTTCAACGAAATCAATGACAGGTCATTTATTAGGAGCAGCTGGTGCTGTTGAAGCGATCTTCTCTATTAAATCAATTACAGACGGAGTAATTCCTCCGACGATTAACTATGAAACACCAGATCCAGAATGTGATTTAGATTACGTACCAAATACAGCGAGACATCAAGAAGTGCGGGCTGTATTAAGTAATTCATTAGGATTCGGTGGTCATAACGCAGTATTAGTATTTAAAGCATATAAGTAATATGTACAATAAGGTGTCTTTTCGTAAAGTACTACGAAAAGACACCTTATTTATTTTTTATCACCTTTACGTTCCTTTCTTTTTTTGCATATACATAAGAAAAGGAGGGATGAAGGGTGGGGGTTGTTGAAACGGCAGAATGGTTACATCTGTATTATGGACGCCCAGAAAAGCTTTGTGAGAAATTTACAAAGTATATTCCATTGCCAAAAGAGAGGCTGTATCGCTTTTTAATCTCTAAAGGTATGTATCGCCCAGTAATGCGGGGGGAGCAGGAAATTAAAGAGTTAGAGAAGAAAGAAATTTGGAAAGAACTTAGCATGGAGTATGAAAAATTGAAAAGTTGGCTAAAAGGTCCAGATGTCCCTATCTTTATTTTATTATCAGATTCATATAATCGAACGGTACAAGAGGAATATAACGGGAAGGCTGGTTTATCTATGCGTCACGTTATTTTCTTATTCGTATGTGGACGTAATTCAGTAGAGGAACTAAAAGCTTTATTAACGCATGAATACCACCATATATGTAGATTACATCAAATTGAGACGAAGGAAACAGAGTATACATTACTTGATACGATGATTATGGAAGGGTTAGCTGAGCAAGCTGTGTATGAAAGGTATACAGAAAAAAGATGTGCACCATGGACTACTTACATTTCAAAAGAAGATGCTATTTATTATTGGAGAAATTCAATACAAGAACGAATAGATGTAAAGAGAGGTACGAGGGAGCATGATGTTTTATTAAATGGACTGCACTCGTATCCGAAAATGCTTGGCTATGCACTTGGATTTCATATTGTGAAAGACTGTGTAGCATTTGAAGGAGAAAATACACTGTCTTTATTATCTATAGATGCGAAAGAAATATTGAATAAAGCAAATACATTTCATGTTTCATAAAAAAAACAGGAGCGTTACCTCCTGTTTTTTTTATATTATAGAAGAAAAAATAATAATTAGAATATATTTCCTTAAGTGGAATAAAGTTAAGCAAAAATGAACATAATGATTGGTACAAACCGTAGTGAAGTGAGGGGTAGTGAATGTTATATCTACATGATGTATGGGTAAATTGGTTTGAAGGTGAAGAGAATGGGTATAACGTTTGTCATTTTTACGAATGGCGGAAAGATGATACGATTGAGCTATTAGATCAAGTGCCATTATTAAAAGTAGATGCCACATTATATCATTACATCGAGAACGAATTATTAGAGCTTCCGCAAAAATTATTGGAAGACGTATATCATAAGGCTTATATTCGTAAAAATCACGAACGTTTGCAACAAGAATATTGTTTTGTAGTTACAGATGGAAAAGGAATTATTGCGATTGATTCAATCGGCTATAATGTGCCAATTAGAAAAAGTAGGCTTATACCTCGTCAAGAGCAGATGGTATATGAGATGGTAGAGAATGTGCAAGCAGAAAAGTATGAGTTCCAAGTGGAAGAGATTGAAAAAGAACATCATATTTTATCGCCGTCGCCTTTCATTATGAACGGCCTAACTCGTAAAGAAAGACAGTTAAAACAATTATTATTTATGGCATTAGATCAATTACATACAACGAAAAATCCAGCTGAAATTCGCTATTGGTTCACAGAGTGGGATCCATCAGCGTACGGAATGGTCCAACATATGGAGTTTGAAGATGTTTGGGCTAAACTTTATGATGAAGCGAAAACTGGATGGTCTGAGAAGCACGAGCAATTATGTGAGCGCCTTGTAAAAGGACAGCCGTTTTTTGAAAAGTTATGGGAAATGGAAAATGAGCAGAAGGTAAATTAAAAAAAACCGCCAATTGGCGGTTTTTTTTTATGGAGGTGGCAAGAATGTTCGGTGGCTTCGCGCCTTCCTGCGAGGCAAAAAGCGCCTCTACGTCAGGAGCTCCATCCTCCTCACATTCTGAACGAGCCGCTTCCGCTTTATGTGGAATCTAGCTCCGGCTCCTAGCCCTTCGCGTCTAAGAACCTTCCCCACGAGAAGGTAAAAAGTACCTTCTGTGGGGAAGAACCTTATCCGTCAGGGCTAAGCAGTCGCCTCCGCTTTATAAATAAATCCAGCTCCAGCGGCAAGCTCTTCGTGTCTAAGAACCTTCCGCATAAGAAGGCAAAAAGCGCCTTTTATGCGAAAGAACCTTAGCCAGTCAGAGCTGAACGAGCCGCCTCCGCTTTATATGTTACCTACGTTTTCTGCTTAGTCCCATTGCGTTTTCTACTTTGCGTAGTTGTTTGAATGCAACGCGGTTTGCTTTTTCGGCACCTTTGTCTAGAATTTCGTCTAGTTCTGGGGAGTTGATTAGTTCGTTATATTTGTCTTGGATTGGACGAATTGCTTCTACGACTACTTGTGCTAGGTCACCTTTGAAGTCGCCGTATCCTTTTCCTTCGTACATTGCTTCTATTTCTTCTACTGTTTTTCCTGAGAATGAAGAGTAAATTGTTAATAAGTTAGAGATTCCAGGTTTGTTCTCTTTATCAAATTTAACGATGCCTTCAGAGTCAGTTACGGCACTTTTTATTTTCTTTTCGATTGTTTTTGGCTCATCAAGCATACTGATCATTGATTTTGGATTTGGATCAGATTTACTCATTTTTTTCGTAGGTTCTGTTAATGACATAACGCGAGCTCCTACTTTTGGAATACGAATTTCAGGAACTATGAACACTTCACGGAAGCGTTTGTTGAAACGCTCTGCTAGATCACGTGTTAATTCCATATGTTGCTTTTGGTCATCACCAACAGGCACGATTTCTGTGTTGTAAAGTAAAATATCAGCAGCCATTAATGGTGGGTATGTAAGTAATCCAGCTGGAACTGAATCTCTTCCTGAAGCTTTGTCTTTATATTGTGTCATACGTTCTAATTCTCCAACGTAAGCAACGGATTGCATAATCCATCCTAGTTGAGCGTGTGCTGGTACTTCTGATTGTACAAATAAAGTAGCTTTTTCAGGATCGATGCCGCATGCAACGTATAGCGCAGCAAGGCTGCGGATGTTTTTGCGAAGCCCTACAGGGTCTTGAGGTACTGTAATCGCATGTTGGTTTACAATACAGAAATAACAGTCGTGTTCGTTTTGAAGCTCTGTAAATTGCTTCATAGCTCCTAAATAGTTTCCAAGTGTAATTGTTCCGCTTGGCTGAATACCAGAAAAGATAACTGACATAAGTAATTCCTCCTAAAATTGAATGTGCGATGGGGAAGAGAAGGCATACAAAAAAGCCCATTCATCCCAAATTACATAGGGACGAATGGACCGCGGTACCACCCTAATTATTTCACAGCTGTGAAATCTCTCAAGATCCATAATAACGTCTGGATATAACGCCAAAGCCTACTACTTTCGGTTCGGTTTGGTGCTCAAAAGCCCATTCCATACTGTACAATTACTTGTTCACACCAGCCACAAGCTCTCTGAAATTGCCCCAATATGTACTCTTCTTTATCATCGCATACATATAAATTTATTGTTAACTGAGTCCTTTTAATATGAAAGAACTAAAGTTTTATAACAAAATGTTTTGCTGATTATTATATCATATGGAGCAGTGTTTGCAAACTACATCAAAATAGTAAAGCTAATGAGGATCGAGAACAACCCAAGTACGATACCGGTAATACAAATCGGATACGTCCATTTGAATGAATATGTTTTATAAATACGTTCTTTCTTATCGATAGGTTCCTCTGCTTCTTCAATTAAAGAGTCAATTTTTTTATTCGTACCAAATACTCTTTGGAATGCGTAAATTGTTACGTTAAAAAATCCATTTTGAAATATGAATAAAAAACCACCTATAAGAATAAAAATCAATGCAATATAGAATGAGATGTTGACAAAATTCAACAAAAACTGAGATGAAACGAGGAATGCGCCCACACTAGAAGCGATTATCGCAACCAAAAATAGTATACAAGTATGAAAAAAAACTTTATTCAAAATATTCCCCTCCGTCAAAATATTACTAGAATTATTATACTATAAAAGCTATAATAAGTAATATAAATAATTTTTTGAAAATTATACGCAATTGTGGTTCTAATTTCAAGATGATGGTAGCAATGTTAACCTATCCCTTTACGGAAAATTAAAAATATAAACATTTTATTAAAAATTTTAACAAAAAAATAAAAAACTATATTCACAATCGTCTAATTATATGTATAATGAAAATTGTAGAAACTTGGAGATTATTCTTTCAATTCTACTTTTCTACAAGTGAGGGTACAGGAAGTGCAATTAGGGGAGGCAACACAACATGAAGAAAAAGATACCGCTATTGCTTGCATCGACGTTGACAGTAAGTGTGCTAGGAGCCTGTAGTTATCAAAAAGATGATAATAAGGCAAGCGCGAAAGGATCCAGTACTTCAAATAAGCAAGTATTGAATCTAACAGAAACTGCTGAAATACCAACAATGGATACGACGTTATCAACGGATGCAGCATCTTCTAACATCATGAATAACACAATGGAAGGATTRTATCGTCTGGGGAAAGACGATAAACTTGTTCCGGGAGTCGCTAAATCTTCTGAGAAATCAGAAGATGGCAAAAAGTATGTATTTAAATTACGTGAAGATGCGAAATGGTCGAATGGTGAACCTGTAACAGCGAAAGACTTCGTTTATTCTTGGAGAAGAGCTGTTGATTCAAATACGGGTGCCAAATTTGCTTACATACTATTTGATGTGAAAAATGCAGAGAAAATTAATAAAAAAGAATTACCAGTTGAGGAACTTGGTGTAAAAGCAATTGATGATCACACACTTGAAGTGGAATTAGATAACCCTGTTCCTTATTTTGTAAGTTTAACAGTCTATCCAACATTTTATCCTTTGAATGAGAAGTTTGTAAAAGAACAAGGAACAAAATTTGGATTAGAATCCAATACGACACTTTATAATGGCCCATTCGTTTTAAATGAATGGAAACATGAACAAAGTTTCCACCTTAAGAAAAATCCAACGTATTGGGAAAATAAAGAAGTGAAGCTTGAGGAGATAAACTTCAATATTGTTAAGGATCGTTCAACTGCTATAAATTTATATGAAACGAAAGCGATTGATCGTGTAGTATTAACATCAGAATTTGTAGATAAATACAAATCAGATGCTGATTTTAAAACAATTAAGAGACCATCTACACAATTCATTCGTTTAAATGAAAAAAATAAATTTTTAGCAAATAAAAATATCCGAAAAGCAATTGCGATGTCCTTTGAACGTGAAAATATCGGAAAAGTTATCTTAAACGATGGTTCAGAAGGAATGTATGGTTTTGTTCCGAAAGGTTTGGCAAAAGGACCTAACGGAAAAGACTTCCGTGAAGAGAACGGAAAGCTTATAAAAGAGGATGTTAAAGAAGCTCAAAAATATTGGGAAGCTGGTAAAAAAGAACTTGGTGTAGACAAAGTAGAGTTAGAGTTATTAAACTTTGATACTGATGATGCCAAAAAAATCGGAGAGTATTTAAAGGGACAATTCGAAAAGAACTTACCAGGTTTAACAGTTTCAACAAAAATGCAGCCATTTGCACAAAAATTAAAACTTGAAGCAAGTGGAGATTATGCGATGTCATATGCGGGATGGAGTCCAGATTATATGGATCCAATGTCATTCCTTGAAATGTATACAACAGGTAATTCACAAAATAAAGTGAATTACGCAAATCCAGCTTATGATGAACTAATTAAGAAAGCCAAAACAGAAGTAGATGTACAAGCTCGTTGGGATGCTCTATTAAAAGCAGAACAACAACTGCTTGAAGATGCAGCGATTGCTCCAGTATATCAACCTGGAAAGGCATATTTACAACGTAGTTCAATTACAGGCCTATTAGAACATAAATACGGCGGAGAATTTAGCTATAAGTGGGTTGAACTCAAAAACTAAAAATGGTTTCCATCATGAATAAGGGTATATGCCTATGATGGGCGTGTGCTCTTATTTTAAAAAAATAAAAGTAAGAATATTTCAAACTATCTTATTGCTTTTGAGAAAAACGGGGAGGTGCTTGACTATGGGACGTTATGTATTAAAACGTTTCGTGTACATGGCTTTGACATTATTTTTAATTACTACACTGACTTTCTTCTTGATGAAATTACTTCCGGGTTCTCCGCTTAAAAACCAGGAGAAATTATCACCGGCACAAAAAGAAATCATTCTTGAAAAATATGGTTTAAATGATCCAGTACCAGTTCAATATGCACGTTACTTAGGTAACTTAGCGCAAGGTGATTTAGGGGTATCATTCCAATATGATAACCGCCCAGTAACAGACATGATTGTGGATCGCATTGGACCATCAGCACAACTTGGTTTACAAGCGATTATATTAGGAACATTTATCGGTTTACTTTTAGGAATTGTTGCGGCACTTCGTAATAATACATGGGTCGATTATAGTGCAACAGTTATTTCGGTACTCGGGATGTCGGTACCATCGTTCGTATTCGCCGCATTACTACAATATTTCGTAGGGGTAAAACTTGGCTGGTTCCCAGTAGCGTTCTGGAAAGGACCAGAGTTTACAGTAATGCCTACAATTGCATTATCGATGGGAGTTATCGCAACAATCGCACGTTTCTCTCGTGCAGAATTAATTGAAGTTATGCAGTCTGATTATATTTTAACAGCGAAAGCAAAAGGAATTAGTCAAGGCGTTATCATTGTCAAACACGCACTTCGTAACGCGTTAATTCCAGTTGTAACAATTTTAGGACCAATGGTTGCTGCATTAATTACAGGAACACTTGTTATCGAGCAAATTTATGCTGTACCAGGACTTGGGGAACAGTTCGTTAAATCTATTACAGTGAATGACTATACAGTTATTATGGGAACTACAATTTTCTATAGTGCGATCTTCATCTTAGTTATTTTCATTGTCGATATTTTATACGGAATTATTGATCCT
This sequence comes from Bacillus sp. P4_D3, assembly GCF_056401855.1. Classification (NCBI taxonomy): domain Bacteria; kingdom Bacillati; phylum Bacillota; class Bacilli; order Caryophanales; family Bacillaceae; genus Bacillus; species Bacillus sp. P4_D3. The sequence continues at coordinate 19,201 of NZ_JBFUIN010000019.1, read as the reverse complement.
CGTATTCGTTTAGCGGGAGGGAAAAAATGATGAAAGATGTACAAAAATTATCTCCAGATTTATTTCAACAAGCCAATCAAAATAATGTTGATAATGAAGTCATTGCCCGTCCAAGCTTAACGTTTTGGCAAGATGTACGAAGACGCTTGTTCCAACATAAAGGCGCGATGTTGGGTTTCGTATTATTGAGCATTATTGTACTACTAGCAATTTTTGGACCGATGGTAAGTAAACATTCTTATAAAGAGCAGGATTTAGGTCGTGCGAAAATGCCACCGAAAATTCCAGTGATTGAAAATATTCATTGGTTACCATTTGACGGCACAGATCAATATGGTGTTGACCAATATGCAAAACGTGATATTAAAGAGTACTTCTGGTTTGGTACAGATGATCTTGGCCGTGACTTATGGACAAGAACATGGGAAGGTACACGCGTATCATTATATATCGCTCTTTTAGCAGCAGCAATTGACCTAGTAATTGGGGTTGCATACGGGGGTATTTCAGCATTCTACGGCGGTAGAGTAGATAATATTATGCAACGTATTATGGAGATTATTAATGGTATTCCATACTTAATCATCGTTATTTTAATGGTAATCATTATGGGATCAGGTATTTGGTCGATTACACTTGCGATGGCAATTACAGGTTGGATAGGGATGTCGCGTATCGTTCGTGGACAGATCCTAAAATTAAAAAACCAAGAGTATGTATTAGCGTCTCGTACATTAGGTGCAACAAATACACAATTAATTGTGAAACACTTAATTCCAAACGTTATGGGACCAATTATCGTAATGACAATGTTTACAATTCCATCAGCGGTGTTTGGTGAGGCATTCTTAAGCTTCATCGGTTTAGGAATTCAGCCACCATTCGCATCACTTGGTTCTCTTGTAAATGATGGATATAAATCAATTCAAACGTATCCACACATGATGTTCATCCCTGCGGTTGTCATCAGTATGTTAATTCTAGCATTCAACTTAATGGCAGATGGATTACGCGATGCGTTAGATCCAAAAATGCGTAAGTAAACGAGGAGGGAGAAGTAAAAATGAAAACATTGTTAGAGGTAAAAGATTTACAAGTCTCCTTTGATACACATGCAGGTGAAGTACAAGCAGTGCGCGGAGTTACTTTTGATTTGAAAAAAGGGGAAACATTAGCGATTGTAGGAGAGTCTGGTTCTGGGAAATCAGTTACTTCTAAAGCGCTAATGGGATTAATCCCGAATCCTCCAGGCCGTATTAAAAATGGAGAGATTGTATTTGACGGTCGTGATTTAACGAAATTAACGGAAAAAGAAATGCAGCAAGTACGCGGTAAAGATATTGCGATGATTTTCCAAGATCCAATGACATCGTTAAATCCAACGATGACAATTGGTAATCAGATTATGGAAGGTCTTATTAAACACCAAGGGATGAGTAAAGCGGATGCACGTAAAGTCGCTTTAGAATTAATTGACCTTGTAGGTATTCCAAATCCAGAAGCTCGTTTAAAACAATATCCTCACCAATTCTCAGGTGGTATGAGACAGCGTGTAGTTATTGCTATGGCGTTAGCTTGTAATCCGAAATTATTAATTGCCGATGAGCCGACAACGGCTCTAGACGTTACAATTCAGGCGCAAATTTTAGAGCTTATGAAGGACATTCAGCAAAAAACAGAAGCAGCAATCATTTTCATTACGCATGACTTAGGTGTAGTGGCAAACGTCGCAGACCGAGTTGCGGTTATGTACGCTGGTAAAGTTGTTGAAATTGGAACTGTTGATGAAATTTTCTACAATCCACAACATCCATACACATGGGGCTTAATCGCATCTATGCCAAGCTTAGATGGTTCAGAGGACGAGCTATATGCGATTCCAGGAACGCCTCCAGACTTATTAAAACCGCCAAAGGGTGATGCTTTTGCACCACGTAACCCGCAGGCGCTGAAAATTGATTTTGAAATGGAACCACCTTTATTTAAAATAAGTGATACACATTATGCGGCAACTTGGTTACTTCATGAGCAAGCGCCAGAAGTAAAACCGCCAGCAGTTGTTGAAAAACGTATTCTTCAAATGAAAGCAGGTGAACAACATGACTAAACAACGTGAGAAATTAATTGAAGTAAAAAATGTGAAACAACACTTTGATGTGAGTGGTGGTGTTGTTAAAGCAGTTAATGATATTTCATTTGATATTTACCGCGGTGAAACATTTGGACTTGTAGGAGAATCTGGTTGTGGTAAGTCAACAACTGGAAGAACGATCATTCGTTTATACGATGCAACTGCCGGTGAAGTGTTGTTCGATGGTGAAAATGTACATGGGAAAAAATCACGCGCAGAACTTAAGAAGTTCAACCGTAAAATGCAAATGATTTTCCAAGATCCATATGCATCATTAAATCCTCGTATGACAGTAGGGGATATTATCGCAGAAGGTATTGATATTCACGGACTAGCAAAAGGTAAAAAAGAGCGTATGGACCGTGTTCACGAGCTGTTAAATACAGTTGGTTTAAATAAAGAGCACGCGAACCGTTTCCCGCATGAATTCTCAGGCGGACAACGTCAACGTATCGGTATCGCTCGTGCGCTAGCTGTAGAACCTGAATTTATCATTGCTGATGAACCAATCTCAGCACTTGACGTATCGATTCAGGCGCAAGTTGTAAACTTACTGAAACAGTTACAAAGAGAAAAAGGTTTAACATACTTATTCATCGCCCATGATTTATCGATGGTAAAATACATTAGTGATCGCATTGGTGTAATGTACCGTGGTCAAATCGTTGAGATGACAACAAGTGAAGAGTTATATGCGAATCCAATGCATCCATATACAAAATCACTACTATCAGCAATTCCACTTCCAGATCCAGATTATGAGCGCAATCGTAAACGTATCGTATACGACCCATCGCAGCATGATTATGGTAGTGAAGTGCCAACAATGCGCGAAATTCGCCCAGGACATTTCGTATTATGTTCTGAAGCAGAGTATAAGAAATATAAAGAAATCTATCAATAAAAAAGTAGAGCCATTCTTCTATTACAGAAGGATGGCTCTATTTTTTTATACTAGTTAAACTTAAGTTAGTATAAAGCGATTTTATCCAAGTTCTTTTTCTGTTTAAAGACAGCGAAGTAAGAGTTTCCGAGAATGAAGAAAAAGGCGACTGAAATCAGCCGCCTTTTCTTCATTTAGAAACACTTTTATTTTATTGCGCTTGAACAGAAACGCTCTCATCTTGCTCATCAGGTTTAACAAGTGCATAACTTTCCCACGATCTACTTCTCCATCGGAAGAACATAATAATCGCCCGCGTCCATTCATCGATAGCGATCGCTAGCCAAATACCAACGAGACCCATATCTAAATGGAAGGTGAAAAAGTAACCGAGTGGTAAGCTCATTAACACCATGGAGAATGCTCCGATTAAAACAGGATATTTGGCATCTCCAGCCGCACGAAGTGAATTAATGATGACGATGTTCATCGTCCGTCCTGTTTCCAGTAGTACACTTAGTAAAAGAACGCTTGCTCCTAGAGAGATAATATGAGGATTATCCGTAAATAATCCCATTAATTGTGTTCGGAATGTAACAACGAGAATGACCATAAATAGAGTTACACCAATCGCCCATTGTACACTTTTCCATACACGTGTGTACGCTTCATCTTTTTCATTTCCGCCAACTAGGCGTCCAACGATAATAGCTGTTCCCATACCGATAGCAATGGCGAATAAATAAGTGAACATGGAAATGTTAGTAGCGTATTGTCTTGCTGCTAACGATTCCGTACCTAAGTATGTTGCGTAATATAAGAAGACAATTTGACAAGCTTGATACATGACTTGCTCGAATGCCGATGGAATGCCGATCTTTAAAATTTTGCCAACGTATTCTTTTGATAAAGTGAAGTAATATTGTAATTTCACACGGTATTCCATAACGCGATACAGTAACCAGAAGAAAACGATAAGTGCGATTAACCGGCTGACAGCAGAAGAAATAGCAGCCCCTTGCACACCAAGTTCAGGGAAACCGAATTTCCCGAAAATAAGTACATAGTTTCCGGCGATATGAATAATATTCATTCCAAGCGAAACAAACATCGCTTGCTTTGTAAAGCCGTGAACGCGGATAATTGCGGCTAATGAGTTAATAATAGCTTGAAGGAAAATAGCTCCTCCGACGATGGATAGATAGCTTTGTGCATACGTTAATACATCGCCTTGTAAGTTCATTGCCATCATCATATGTTTTGAGAATAAAAGAAAACCGGCGCTTATAATGAGCCCGACTCCTAAATTTAATGTTACTGCTAATGCTGATATTTTTGATGCTTCCATAAAGCGTTTAGAACCGAKGTATTGGGATACAACGATAGCTGCACCATTCCCGATGACTTCTAGTACTAAAATCGCGATATGAAGGTATTGATTCGCTGCACCAACCCCAGATACAGCATCGTCTGATAATGCACTTAACATGAAAGTATCAGCGATCCCCATCAGCATAAAAAGAAAAACTTCTAGAAAAATAGGCCATGTTAATAAGAATAAACTTAATTTCTCTGTTGGCCCGTTTTTTGAGCGAATTGCTGTCATGTCCGTCCCCTCTTTACCGATATCTATTTTTAGCAAAGTGTATCGTAACACACTTTCATATCCTTTGCACTTATTTTAGCCTACATATTTTCAATATGAATAAACCTTCATTTTATGACAAAAAAGGAAGAATAATTATACGTAAGATATTATAGGATATAAAATTTGTTTTTCTCTGATAATTTAGAAAAGTATAAAATTCGATGTTTTTAACACTTTAGTCCAATAAATACGCAGTATGAAACGTTTACAAATATACTAAACGTTAACAGAAAATTTTAATAAAATAGAAATATAAATATACAAAGAATATTTTTGTGTGTATAATATGAATTATTAGAACATATATATATTTCTTTCTGTTTGAAAATGAAAGGGCTAACATTTTTTTGGAGGGGTGGAAGTATGAAAAAAAAGATACCAGTTTTTGTAGCATCAACAGTAGCAATGAGCATGATTTTAGGGGCATGTGGCTACCAAAAAGATGAACCGCAAGCGAACGCAAAAGGGGATAGCGGGAAAAGCGGTGCGAAGCAAGTTATTAACTTAATTGAAACACAAGAAATTCCAACGATGGACCCAGCGTTATCAGCTGATGCAGTTTCTTCAAAAGTAATGAACAATACGATGGAAGGTCTATATCGCCTTGGGAAAGACGATAAATTAGTTCCAGGTGTAGCGAAGGAATTCCAGAAGTCAGAAGACGGTAAAAAGTATACATTTAAATTACGTGAAGATGCAAAATGGTCAAATGGTGACCCTGTAACGGCGAAAGATTTCGTGTATGCATGGCAAAGAGCGATTAATCCAGATACAGCTGCGAAATCGGCGTACATTATGTACGATATAAAAAATGCTGAGAAAATTAATAAAAAAGAGATGAGTCCAGATCAATTAGGCGTGAAAGCGATTGATGATCATACATTAGAAGTAGAATTGGATAATTCTATTCCATATCTTGTTGATTTAATGGTCTATCCGATCTTCTATCCTGTTAATGAAAAGTATGTGAAAGAGCAAGGTGTGAAGTTTGGTTTAGAAGCAAATACAACACTCTATAACGGACCATTTACATTAAGTGATTGGCAACATGAACGTAGCTTCAAAATGACAAAGAGCCCATCATATTGGGACAATAAAGAAGTGAAGCTTGAGGAAGTAAACTTTAATATTGTAAAAGATACATCTACGCCAATTAATTTATATGAAACAAACGCAGTCGATCGAGCGACGTTATTAGCAGAGTTCATCGATAAATATAAAGGAAAACCAGATTTCAAAACGGTAGAAGATACTTCTGTATTCTTCCTTCGCTTAAATCAAAAAGACCCAGCTTTAGCAAATAAAAATATTCGTAAAGCAATTTCTCTTGGTTTTGACCGTAAACCATTCGTTGATACATTATTAAATAACGGTTCTAAGCCAGCGACGGGATTAATTCCTGACAATTTCATTAAAGGACCGGATAAACAAGATTTCCGTGCTGAAAATGGAGATATTGTAAAACCAAATGTAAAAGAAGCGAAAAAGTATTGGGAAGCTGGTAAAAAAGAGCTTGGTAAAAACGAAATTGAATTAGAGTTATTAAATGAAGATGTTGAATTATCGAAGAAAACTGGTGAATATTTAAAAGGTGAGTTAGAAAAGAATTTACCAGGATTAACAGTGAAAATTAAACAACAACCATTCGCGCAAAAACTAAAATTAGAAGATGCTGGCGATTATGTAATGTCATTCTCTGGATGGAGTGCAGACTTCCCGGATCCAGTTACATATCTTGATATGTTTGTAACTGATGGAGCGCAAAACAAAATGAAGTATTCTAATCCGAAGTACGATGAGATTATTATGAAAGCGAAAAAAGACGGAAGCGATGTAAATGCTCGCTGGAAAAACTTATTAGAAGCAGAAAAAATGTTACTTGATGATGCTGCGATTGTTCCAGTATATCAACGTGGTAGAGCATATTTACAAAGAGAAACAATTAAAGATATGTACAACCATAAGTATGGTGGCGAAGTAAGCTTCAAATGGGCATCAGTAGAGAAATAACAAAAAAAGCAGGTGATTACCTGCTTTTTTTAGTACGTACGTTTTTTATAAATGCCTTTTCCGCCAACTTGGTTCCAGCCAGATTGTACATCTAAACTTTTGTTAACAAACTTCATTTTTTCTTTCCCACCAAAGAGTTTTTCACCGATGCTATTTGTAATGACACCAATCAATGCTGTTATTCCGATGATGAGGGTAGCAACAATGATAAAATCAGTAAAAAAAGCGATCATATGCACATTCCCCCTTTGCCTGTCTTTATTTTTATTGTATGAGATAAATGGTAAAAAAGAAAGAAATGTCAGAAAAATATTCGATTTACTTTAGAAAGCATATAGACATGAGCGGGGAGATTTGTTAAAATGAGAACAAGTGTTCTTTTTGTTTCTAATCTTTAGAGTCTTACATTTCTCAATTGTTTTGTCGGGAAAAGGTAAGAAAACGTTCTCTTTTTAATGGGGAAGATTATGAAACTGTAATTGTATATCAAGTGAAAAGTATTGTAGAAAGCAAGTATCAAAAGGGTTGAAGGCCGTTGTTAAAGGACAGTTTTAATGAGTGTAATCATGTTACATAGCAGTGGAGTACACGGAGAATTTTTCTCAACTAGCAGTAAATTCACTGTATATTTCTTGCAAAAACTATTGTATAATGATTATAGAAGTTACTTATTAAAAGTAATTGTTGTTGCTTACATGAATTGCGATTTTTTACTTTGCTATAAGACAAGTTATCGCGAAAAATTGCGGAAGTTAGAAATTTAAACTGTAATTAGTACAGAATTTGTACTCTTTAAGGAGAGTGAGCTTTGTATGGTAACATTATATAGTTCTCCAAGCTGTACATCTTGTAGAAAGGCGAAATTATGGCTAGAGGAAAATCATATTCCTTATACAGAACGTAATATTTTCTCAGATCCATTAACGATTGATGAGATTAAAGAGATTTTACGTATGACAGAAAGCGGAACGGATGAGATTATTTCTACTCGTTCAAAAGTTTTCCAAGAATTGAATGTGAACTTAGAGTCTTTACCACTTCAAGATTTATATAAGATGATTCGTGACTATCCAGGTATTTTGCGTCGTCCAATTATGATTGACGAAAAACGCCTTCAAGTAGGTTACAACGAAGACGAAATCCGTCGTTTCCTACCACGTACAGTAAGAACGTTCCAATTACGTGAAGCACAGCGTCTTGTAAATTAATTATAATAATATGAAAACCTTCTACCTATTATAGAGTAGAAGGTTTTTTTTTACTGTTTAACATTACGTAATCGCACTTGTTGAACGATAAAGCCTATGCATAAAATCGTGAAAATGAACAAATAAGGGATACTTGCGGTAAAACTAGGATTATGATGAAAAAACGTTGCAAGTCTGTCTTCATGTGTAATCATTTTTCCTGCTGTATAGGCGAGAACTGCTGCTCCGCAATAAATGAGAAATGGAAAGCGTTCCATGAGTATTAAAATAAGTTTGCTTCCCCAAATGATGATCGGGATAGAAATGAATAAACCGATAATTACGAGTGAAAGTCTTCCGTGAGCTGCTCCTGCAATGGCAATAACATTGTCAAACCCCATAACGAGATCCGCGAATACAATTGTACGCACAGCTTGAAATAAAGTTGTTTTTCCTTTGATAGAAGAAAGATCGTTGTTATTATCAGTGAGTAAATTTACCGCAATTAATGTGAGTAAGATTCCGCCGATGAGTTGTAAAAATGGGATATCAAGTAAATAGACAGCTAGTATTGTGAGGAGAATTCGTAGCACAATTGCTAAAATAGTACCAATCAAAATGGCTTTATTTCGTTTTGCTTCAGGTAAATTTCGGCTAGCTAGTGCGATGACAATTGCGTTATCGCCACCTAGTACAACATCGATACCGACAATCATTAGTACAGATGTTAAAAACTCTAAGTCCATTCGTCTGCCTCCATTTATGATGTTTTAATAAGCGAAATATATGTATGTGGTGAAGAAAGTTTGTCTAGTTTTGATCCCGCGCCCCCCCGGGTACAAAATAATCACCTATAATAGAAGTTTCACTTTATTACAGTGTACGGGGGAATATGGGAATGTATGTCCAAATTTTTTGTGAACAGTGAATTGGTATAATGGTATATTTATCCCGATTAGTGCGAGCTAATAATCAGTGGAGGATGAAAAAAATACTGATTAATGTTTCACTTTATGTAAACGGTCGAATACAGATAGGTATATAACTATTTTTGTAAAATAAATCGATTTTATTTCCATTCTGGAGAATCTTATCATAAAATGAGAGTACAAGAATCTATTGTTTTGTCATATGAGTGGGGAATCCCTTCATAATAATTCTGAGCAGGAAGGGAGAGTTGTATTTTGGATATTGAAAGAATTAATGACCATACGATGAAATTTTTTATTACGTACATTGATATAGAGGACAGAGGGTTTAACCGTGAAGAAATTTGGTATGATCGCGAACGAAGTGAAGAGCTCTTTTGGGAGATGATGGACGAAGCTCGTGATCATGATGATTTCTTTGTCGATGGACCGTTATGGATTCAAGTGCAAGCAGTCGATAAGGGGATTGAAGTACTTGTAACGAAAGCGGAGCTTTCAAAGGATGGACAAAAGCTGGAACTACCAATAGGTGTGGATAAAATTATAGACATTCCTCTAGATGAAGGCATCGAATCATTATTCCAGCAAGAATTAGTGGAAGAGGTAGAAGAACAAGTAGGAACAAACTTTAATGAAGATGGTACGTTTGGCTTTTTAATTAAATTTAATGATTTTGAAGATGTCATTTCATTAAGTCATCGTCTTATCTTTGAAGATATAAAAGATGAATTGCATTCATTTGAGGACCGCTATTATGTATATGTGGAATTTGATGAAGTGCTACATGATGAAGAAGAGATTGATCGTATTTTAAGTATTGTTTTAGAATATGGAGAAGAATCTACTTTAACGATTCACCGTGTAAGTGAGTATGGGAAACAGGTTGTGAAAGAGCGTGCGCTTGAGACAATTCGCAACAATTTCCCTCCTAAAATGTAGGCCGATTTCTATAGTATGAAATCGGCTTTTTTTATGAAGAATAGGAAGGGTTTCTTATTTAGGGGGTAAGAGATGAAAAATACACTAAAACTACTTTTCTTTTTTCTACTACTGTTCGCATTATTTGTTTCATTACGCATGTTTATTGATGTAGCATTTTATTCGGATGTCATGGGGATAAAGGATGTTTCGATTTTAGGTATTATTAGTATTTTATTTACGGTTTCCGCATTTTTAATTGGATGTGTTATTTTCTTAGAAAACCGCCATCCGTCAAAAACACTTACGTGGTTAATCGTACTAGGTATTTTTCCAGTGTTCGGTTTCTTTGCTTATCTTTTATTTGGACAAAACTTTCGCAGAAAAAGAATGTTCCAAAAGAAGGCATTACTCGATGAACAGGCGTTTTTACAATATAAGGGACACGAAGATTACGAAGAACGGATTTTACGAAATCATAAGCATCAAGAATTGTTATTTCGTTTAGCAGATCGATTGGGTGCTTTAAATATTTCATTTCAAACTGAAACGAGGACATTAACAAATGGAGACGAAACGTTTCAGGCAATTTTAGATGGGTTAAATCGAGCGAAACACCACATTCATATGGAGTATTACATTGTGCGTGATGACAAGCTAGGTACAGAAATTAAAGATATTTTAATAAAAAAATCAAAAGAAGGCGTTGTCGTTCGTTTTTTATACGACGCGGTTGGAAGCTTTAAATTATCAAATTCGTATATTGAAGAATTGAATGATGCAGGAGTAGAAATGATTCCATTTTTCCCTGTGCGTTTTCCGATTTTAAACGATAAAATTAATTATCGAAACCACCGAAAAATCGTTATTATAGATGGAAATGAAGGGTTTGTAGGTGGATTAAATATTGGTGATGAGTATTTAGGGAAGGATAAATATTTCGGTTTTTGGCGAGACACGCATTTATATTTACGCGGTGAAGCAGTTCAAAGTTTACAGCTGATTTTCCTTCAAGACTGGTTTTATATGACTGGTGAGGCGGTATTAGCACCTGAATATTTACAAGTGGAAGCAGTTGAGGGTGATCATTGGGGCGGCGTCCAACWTGTTGGAGGTGGACCAGATAATAAATGGGAAACAATTAAACATTTATATTTTGCAATGATTGCTTCAGCTAGGAAATCGATTTGGATTGCAACACCATACTTTATTCCAGATGATGATATTTTATCTGCATTAAAAGTAGCTGCACTTGCTGGTATTGATGTTCGCTTGTTAATGCCAAGTAAGCCGGATAAGCGCACTGTCTTTTATGCATCAAGATCGTACTTTCCGGAGTTATTAGATGCAGGAGTAAAAATATATGAATATGAAAAAGGTTTTCTTCATAGTAAAGTCGTTATCGTGGATTCTGATCTCGCATCAATTGGGACAGCTAATATGGATATGAGAAGTTTTCATTTAAACTTTGAAGTAAATGCCTTTTTATATGATACAGATAGCATTCGAAAGCTCGTTCAAGATTTTAAAGACGATTTAGAAGAATCAAGTGAAATTCATGTTGACCGATTTCATAAGAGACGTCTTCATAGGCGGATTGTTGAATCGACGTATCGGTTATTATCACCCTTATTATAGAAAGAGATGTCCTAATTTAGGACATCTCTTTTTTTGAAAGGAATTTGTAGTAAATTGTAGAATACAAGGAGTTGAAAGGGTGTGATTGTGATGTTTATTGCAAGGAGAGAAAACGGAGAAAAAATTCATCTATTATATAACCGGGATGAAGAGCGTTTACGCGAAATGCGTAAACGAGAAAAATTCTTTTGTACAGCTTGCGGAAAAGAAGTGCAAATGAAATTAGGAAAACAGAAGAGCTGGCATTTTGCTCATAAGAAAGTGGATTCATGTCTTACCTTTTATGAAGCAGAATCTATGTATCATATGCACGGTAAAGAATTGTTATATAGATGGTTAAAACGTCAAGATTTTCATGTAGATATAGAACATTATCTACCAGTAATCAAGCAACGGCCAGATATTTACGTAGAGAGAGCGGATAGAAAAATTGCGATTGAATATCAATGTGCAAATCTCTCCGTAGAGCAGCTTTATAAGCGAACATATTCGTATTGGCAAGCTAGTATACAAGTCATCTGGATAATCGGTGGAAATCAGTTGAAAAAGCAATCCGCCTATTGGATGACATTCTCCTCCCTTATGGCGTTCTCCTTACAACCTTATCCTCAGCCATTTCTTATTTTCTTTTGTCCGAAACAAAAATCGTTTATGAAATGCGCGTTTATCACTCCGTTTTCTACAAATGTTTCTTTCTCACATACTATTTATTTACCAACCGATACGACTACTATTGACATGCTCTTTTCTCCCGTTCCTTTCCGGAAAGAGGTATTAGGACAAGAATGGAAGAGAAAAAAGAACCATTTTCGGCAAAACGCTCTATCCATCTGGAATTATAATCATAAGTCACTACTCCGCCTCTTATATCAATATAAATGTACTCCAGCGAGTTTTCCTTCTGAAATCGGTGTTCCGCTCCCATCCTCATTTGCTTTTCAAACAAATCCATTTATATGGCAAGCTTCTCTTTATATGAAGTGTATAGGTATGCTTAAGGTAGGGGAGTATATTTCTCTGCAATACGTATGTAACTATGTRGCAAAGTATACGAAGAGGCGTCTACTTCCGTATTTTGCACAACATATATGGAAGGTAGCAGTTGCGGAGTATATGACATTTTTATGTTATGTAGGTGTATTAATAAAAATAGGTATTAATAAGTATCGGAAAATAAGAGATATTGTATTGGTAAAAACAGAGGAAGAAATTATGAAATATGATGAAATTTGCTTAGCGCATGCACTATCTCTATTTGAGACAAAGTACAACATGAGAGAGGGAAAAGGGGATATAATAAAGACTGATCGTGAAGGAATTACATAAGAAAAATCGAATTGTACTTAAGTAGAGATATTATAAGGAGGGCTTAAAGAATGGCTGAAAAAAATACAGTGAAATCATTACCAAATCGCAATGAGATTGAAGAAGCAAACACATGGCGATTAGAAGATATTTTCCAAACAGATGCAGAATGGGAAAAAGAATTCCAAGCTATTAAAGAGCTATTGCCAAAGTTAACTGAATTTAAAGGGAAGCTTGGCGACTCTGCAGACAATTTGCTTGAGGCATTGCAATATGAAGATGAAATTTCAATGCGACTAGGTAAGCTATATACATATGCACATATGCGTTACGATCAAGATACAACAAACTCTGTGTATCAAGCATTAAATGATCGCGCAACAAATTTATACTCACAAGTATCTAGTAGCACAGCTTATATCGTACCTGAAATTTTATCTATTTCAGAAGATACATTGCAAACTTTCTTACAAGAAAATCGAGAACTAAGTGTATATGAGCATGCATTAGAAGAAATTACACGTCAACGCCCGCACGTATTATCTGAGGCAGAAGAAGCGTTATTAGCAGAAGCATCTGAAGTGATGAGTGCATCAAGTAATACATTCGGTATGTTGAATAATGCGGATTTGAAATTCCCATCTATTAAAGGTGAGGATGGAGAAGAGGTAGAAATAACACATGGTCGTTACATTCAATTTTTAGAAAGTGATGATCGTCGTGTACGCGAAGATGCATTCAAAACTGTACATGAAACATACGGGAAATATAAGAACACATTTGCAAGTACGCTAAGCGGGGCTGTGAAACGTAATAATTTCAATGCGCGCGTTCGTAAATACGATTCTGCACGTCAAGCTGCATTAAGTAATAATAATATTCCTGAGGCGGTGTATGATCAACTTATTGAATCGGTAAATGATAATTTACACTTACTACATCGATACATTGATATTCGTAAGCGTGCTCTAGGTCTTGATGAGCTTCATATGTACGATTTATATACACCACTTGTACCAGAAGTGAAAATGAATGTGAAGTATGAAGAGGCGCAAGAAATGTTATTGAAATCTTTAAATGTACTTGGTGATGAATATGTTGAAATTTTAAAAGAAGCATATGAAAATCGCTGGGTAGATGTATATGAGAATAAAGGAAAACGAAGCGGAGCATATTCATCTGGTGCATACGGAACAAATCCGTATATTTTAATGAACTGGCATGATAATGTAAATAATTTATTTACACTTGCTCATGAGTTTGGTCATTCAGTGCATAGTTACTATACAAGGAAGACACAACCGCACGTATATGGTGATTATTCAATCTTCGTTGCAGAAGTAGCTTCAACTTGTAATGAAGCGCTTCTAAATGATTACTTATTGAAGACGACAGAAGATAAGAAAGAGCGTCTATATTTATTAAATCACTATTTAGAAGGATTCCGTGGTACTGTATTCCGTCAAACAATGTTTGCAGAGTTCGAGCATATCATTCATAAAAAAGTACAAGAAGGACATGCTGTTACGCCAGATATGTTAACGGAGATTTACTACGATTTAAATAAGAAATATTTCGGGGACGCTTTAGTAATTGATAAAGAAATCGGTTTAGAATGGTCTCGTATTCCGCACTTCTATTACAACTATTACGTATATCAATACGCAACAGGATTTAGTGCAGCGACAGCTTTGTCAAAACAAATTTTAGAAGAGGGACAACCAGCAGTAGAACGTTACATTAACGAATTCTTAAAAGCTGGAAGCTCTGATTACCCAATTGAAGTGTTGAAAAAAGCAGGAGTAGATATGGCATCGCCAGAACCCGTAAAAGAAGCATTACAAGTATTTGAAGAGAAGTTAAATGAATTAGAAGCACTATTGTTTGAAGAGAAATAATGAGAAAAGACGAGGGATTTTATCCTCGTCTTTTTTGTTTGGAACATTTTCTCAAAAGTATACCGTGTCGATATTTGTCGAATAATTAAGGTGATTTTCTTTACTTTTTCTACATTAGAAGGAATTTTTACGACTTATTTTTGTAGTTAAAATCCTTTAAATCGTTTTCTATAGTTGAAATAAGAGACAGCGATGACGATAACTCCGAATAAAAGAGGGAAGGCAATAATTTTAGGGAAAGCTTGTAATAGAGAGAGGATATACAAGAAAAAAGAAACAATAACACATAGAAAGATAAGAAATATATGAGACTTTTTCATAAGGAAACCTCCTAAATTGCTTTTTTTATAGCTTATTCAAGAATGAAAACGTTTAGAATGTGACAAAAGTGTGAAATTCGACAAAAGGGGTTGTCATCTGACGTCGAATCTTGTAATATAATAAGCGTGAACGAATTCACATACAAACATATACCCCTTTGTTTGAACGTGAAAATTTCTCCCATCCCCTTTAATATTTTTATAAGCCGTAAAGAAGAAGACCTGGTGTTTACACCAGGTCTTCTTCTTTTGCTATCCATTTCCAATAACGCTCGCACTTCACTTCAATCATTTGTACTTTTCGTTTTAGTTGTAATTTCTTTAGTTCACGCTCTATTTCTTGTTGAGGGCAGTCATATATAAATGAGATTTCCTTTGAAGAAATAAATTGTGTTGCTTCTAGTAATACTTCTAAAGGAGGTAATGGCTCTGGCTCAATCTCGCATTTTACAAGTTCTTTTAATAGCTGTACGTATACATCATAGGAATAAATTCCCGCGATTTTAATACCTTCCTCATCTGAATTTGCATGAAAAAATAGGAGGGAAGGTATTTCTGTAATATGCATCTCATTTGTGAATTTTAGGTCGCATTGGAAAGCTTTTTTTGCGCTAACTGAGTGTAGGTCTTTTTTAAATTCCTCTACATCAATGCCACTATCTTTAGCGCATTTCAACAATAATTCACAGTCAGGGTTTGATACATTTTCAAGAAGAATGTATTCTTGGAGTTTTCGCAAAAATTTCGAACCTGCTTTTCGGCCTTGCAACTCCGCCGCCTTAATTGCCATCGAAACTAAATATGGTGTTGACGATGCCTCTTGCATATGTACTTTTCCATCACATGAAAACCCTTGTAAACTTGTTGTTTTTTCCCACACAAATCGAATATTAGCAGGTTTATTCCATTTGTGTGAGGAAGCGTTTGCTCCGTCCACTTTTCCTGTTACGATATGACGAATAGAGAAGTATTTCCCATACTCAAGCCATAGTTTAATAATAAATGGCTCGATATCCCAGCAATCTTTACAAAGTGGATCAATAAATAAATATGCTTCTACAGATTTATGCTCGCATGTGGAAGGAGAAGGCATATTTATATGCTTTGCTTCCTGCTTATCCATTACACTTCACCTGTTTCATTTGGAGTATTGACCATATGTTGAGCAGTTAATGCTAAACGTTCAAAAACAAACTCTCTTATATGACCGTGCACTCCTGTATCATCCATTGCTTGCTCCATACATGATAGCCAAGCTTCTGCACGTTTTGGAGTAATCTCAAACGGAAGATGGCGTGCTCTTAGCATAGGATGACCATGTTCTTCAGTGTATAAATTAGGACCACCTAAATATTGTGTTAAAAATTGTTTCTGCTTCCTAGCAGTTTCTGTTAAATCATCCGGGAAGATCGGAGATAAGTCAGGGTGTTCACTGACATAGGAATAAAATGTATCCACTAATGTTGCAATGCATTGTTCACCGCCAATTGCTTCAAATGGTGTCATCGGTTGCTTGCTCATCCTTTATAAACTCCTTTTTCCATGAAATGTATATCTATTGTAGCAATGGAATGTTATGAAGGGCAACTAAACAGCCTTCATAACATTCTTTGCTTATTCTATATGTTGCTAATAAATCTGCACTTTCCAAAAAGGTGAAACATAGCCACCAGTAAATCACTTCTGCACTGATGGAAATTTTACTTTAGCGCTCTTCGTTTTGTTTGGCAAGGAAAAAGCGTTTTACTTTGTTGTTTGTATGACGAACTGGTACGTTATGTTGCTTTAATAACCTTATAAATGCTGCTTTACCGGTCTTTTCATCTTGCACTTCGTATTCAATTTCATAATCATCGTGATTGTAATAGAAACTATGATCAAAGACAAGCGTTCCGCCTTCAAATAATGTTTCAGCTCTTTCTGTTGTTAAACTACCCATATAAGTTAAAGAGGAAACGGGAATTTGTAATTTGTGTAGCTGATCCATTACAGTTCCTTGAATGAGTGCGTTTGTTTCCATCATAAGTTTTGCTTCTTTTTCTGTTACAGACTGATGAGTTTCTAATAAACCAATTTCAGCAGGTTGTTTTAATGTTAATGTATAAGTTCCATCTTTATGACGAATACGAAGTGCAGAGCCTGCATCTTTTAAAGAGAAGTGAGGTGTTTCAAAGTAGTGATTCACTTGTTTTGTAAATGCTTCAATAGAAAAAGATTTGCATAATGTTTGGAATTCTTCCTCTGTAACCATATTTTTAAATTCAATTTCAATTTCTTGTGTCATTTTATGCGCTCCTTTTGAAAAATAATTCTTTCCACATTATCGCTTTTTCGCAAATTTGGTTCAATGTTTTATTTGTTTGCGTCCATGTTATGATACAATAATACTGTTAAGTAAGACAGGAAGTTGAGATGGAGGAGTTTGAGCATGCAAAATAAAATTCAAGTTAAGAGCGTAGAAATGAGAGAGAATGCGCTTATTTTTTGTGCGGAAAATACTGAAATAGAGGTAAAGGAGTTAAGTGCGCGTAATCACGTACTTGTAGACTCAGACAATTTATCATTTTTATATATCTTAGAAAATGAATCATCTTTCATTTATGTAAGTATTCCGCATACATGCTGGGAAGCAATGCATGAAGCGATGAATAAAGATACAGCGATGTTTATTCGCGTGAATGATGTTGAAATAGAATTAGAAGGATTAAAAGAAGAAGTAGAATATTTAGTTGAAAATATTGAAGGTAATGCAAATTACGGAGAAGAACTAGTAACTGCTGTAGAAAAAGTGTTTCTATAAGTAAATGGATTGATTTTGGTGGTGGTTGAAATGAATCGTAATTGGGAAGAATTTTTAGCGCCTTATCACCAAGCGGTGGCGGAGCTGAAAGTGAAACTAAAAGGAATGCGTACTCAATTTGCAATGTTAACGGAGCATTCTCCAATTGAGTTTGTAACAGGAAGGGTAAAGTCGGTTGCAAGTATTATTGATAAAGCGGAGAAGAGAAGTGTACCGCTAGACCGAATTAGAGAAGATATGCAGGACATCGCGGGCCTTCGAATGATGTGTCAATTTGTTGATGAGATTAAGCCTGTTGTAGAATATCTTCGAAAACGAAATGATTTTGAAATTGTGGAAGAACGTGATTATGTAACGCAAAAGAAAGATAGCGGCTATCGCTCTTACCACGTTGTCATTAGTTATCCTGTTCAAACGATACAGGGAGAAAAAAAAGTGTTAGTGGAAATTCAAATTCGCACGTTAGCAATGAATTTTTGGGCAACGATTGAGCATTCTTTAAATTACAAATATAGTGGACGTTTTCCTGAAGATATTAAAATACGCTTACAACGTGCAGCGGAAGCGGCGTTTTTATTAGATGAAGAAATGTCTTCCATTCGTCTTGAAATTCAAGAAGCGCAAAAGGTCTTTTCACGAAAGCAGGAAACGAAAGATTCTGAATCATAAACTAAAGGGTGTTGGGCGATGAAATTTACAATTATGTCAAAGGGAGATCAATCATCAGATACACTAGCAAGTACGATGAAAGAATACTTGCTAGATTTTGGGTTTACAATGGATGAAAAGGAACCTGATATTGTAATTTCTGTTGGCGGAGATGGAACGCTTTTATATGCATTCCATCGTTACTATAATCGATTAGATGAAACCGCATTTGTTGGTGTACATACAGGACATTTAGGTTTCTATGCAGATTGGTTACCAACGGAAGTAGAGAAGTTGGTGATTGCAATCGCTAAAACACCGTTCCAAGTGGTTGAATATCCACTTTTAGAAGTGATTATTCGCTATGTGAATGGTAGTAAAGAGTCGCAGTATTTGGCGATGAATGAAGCGACTGTAAAAAGTGCAGAAGGTACATTAGTAACAGAAGTGGAAATACGCGGAGAGTATTTCGAAACGTTTCGCGGAGATGGTCTTTGTATTTCTACTCCTTCAGGAAGTACCGCGTATAATAAGGCGCTTGGCGGAGCAATTATTCACCCTTCTATTGAAGCGATTCAAATTGCAGAAATGGCATCTATCAACAATCGTGTATTTCGTACGGTAGGTTCGCCGCTCGTGCTGCCGAAGCATCATACATGCGTTTTAAAGCCGGCTGCAGGAATGAACTTGCAAATTACGGTGGATCATTTGACGATGGTTCATCAAGATGTGAAATCAATTCAGTATCGCGTTGCAAACGAGAAAGTACGATTTGTTCGTTTCCGTCCGTTCCCATTCTGGAAACGTGTTCGTGACTCGTTTGTTGCAGATAAATAGAGAGGGTTTATATATTTGAACAGATTTACATTGAAATGGGATATAGGGC